>NZ_LSKH01000120.1:0-12160 GCF_001557395.1 Sphingomonas sp. CCH5-D11
TTTTCGACGCCGATCACCCCGCTACCGGGGTCCCTTTTCCACGCCGATCCACAGCACGACGTGAGAACTTGATCCAAGCGGCGCGCGATGCGTTCGCCGCCCATGGTTTTCATGGCACCGGCATCGCCCAGATCGCACAGGCATCAGGCGTTGCCGTTGGGCAAATCTATCGCGATTTCGCCAACAAGGAGGCGATCGTGGCGGCCATTGTCGAGAGAGACCTCGAAGAGTTTCTCTCGGAGAGCGGCCTATGCGCGGCCAACAACAGCGGGCATCCTGAAGCGGTACGCAAATGGATCCGGGATTTCGTCGCTTGCGAGGAGCGAGGCGATGGTGGACGCCTGTTTGCGGAGATCATGGCGGAAGCATCGCGCAACGAACGGATCGGCGAAATTGCCCGCGGTTTGCAGAGAAGGATGCATTGCGCGCTTACGACTGCCTTGCAGTCACTTGTCCCGACCAGCGTCAGGCTTGAGCGATGTGAACGGGTAGCCGAAATGATCCACACCATCGCTTTCGGTGTCTTTCAGCGTCGCACCATAGACCCCAACTATCCCCCTGCGACGGCAATCAACATGCTGATGGACTGCATCGATACTGCGATCGATCATCTGCAGCGCGAAGCAGGCTAGCTCGCCCTCACCCGCAACCCAATGTTCACTGCCGTATGCGCAGTCCAACCCAAAGCGTTCGGGGCGTGGCTCGCTCCACCACGCCAACACCGCTGATGCCTGCCTCCACTTGCTCGTCCAGCAGGTTCTCGCCGCGCAACTCCATGGCGACACCAGGCATGAGCGGCGCAGCCAGATACGCGTCGACCGTCGTTGCCGGTGCGAGCTCCCGGCCATTCTGGTCGTCCTCGAACTGGCGAGCGACATGCCGCAAGGTAGCTGACGCAGTCCATCTACCGCTTCGCATGCCAAGCGTGCCCGACACCTGATCCAATGGGGTTTGAGCTGGCCTGAGATCATCCAGCGTTACGGCCAAACCTGTCGCCTCCACCCGCGGATCGACGTGGCTCCACGATGTTAGGGCAAATACCGGCCCGGCCTGCCACCTTGCATCCAGCTCGAAGCCTTTCGACTCGATCGCATCGAGATTCTGCCTGACGCGGTATGTTCCGGCCACGAAGCCAACACCCGGGAACGTTCCCGGCCCGACGCCGGCGGTGACGTTCGAGATGGCGTCTTCCAGACGATTCCAGAAGACCGTTGCACTGAACGAAATGTCGGCGGTGGGAGCGATCGTGACACCACCGTCGACGCCACTCAGCTGCTCGGGTTTCAGCAAGGCGTTTGCAGCGGTCGCATCAGCGCCGACGCGGAACGGCCGGTAGAGTTCATTCAGCGTCGGCAAGCGCCACCCGCGATAGGCGCTCGCGCGGAGCGTGATGTCCTTGGAAGCGGCGAATGCCACTCCAGCCCGCCCGGTCCACTCCGTGCCGGTTCGATCTTCGAACTGCGCGTCGGTGAGTGGCACGCCGGTCGCCAAGGTATATTCGTTCAGACGCCCATCGGCGATCCGCCATCGATCGACCCGACCGCCCAAGGTCAGCGTCCAGTCACCCGCCGTCACCGCGCCGTCGATGAACAGACCCAACGTACGACTGTTCCCGCCTGCGATCCGCCGCCGCGTCGGTGAGCCGTCGACAAAGGTGTAGTTTTCCTGTGTCCGCCCTTCGACATTCCGCCAATCCATGCCAAGCCGCAGATCACGCCCCGAGCCAACAGGAGGCACGATCTCGAAGCGAGCGCCCATTCCGGTTGCAGGAGTGTTATATTGATCCAGGGTCTGCGTGGCGCTCCCCCGGTCTGCTGGCACGCTGGCGAACTGCGACGCGAAGGCCCGGGTCTGAAGATAGGCAAGTGCCGAATAGCCCCATCTTCCCCGTCCGACCAGCCGAACACTGGCATCAGCCCCCTCGCTAAGATTTGCCGTAAAGGCCGTGCCACGCTCACGCCGATCGGTGAAGGCGCTGAGGTTTGCTTGCAGCTCCGTATCAGGCGAGAGTCGAAGCCCCCCCCTCACCGCTGCCGATGCCTGCTCGTAACCGGCAGGCCGATCCGCCGCGCCGCGCGCTTCCGCGATCGTCGGCACGAAGCCATCGCCGCGCGAATAGGCAGCCGACAGCGTTGCAAAGCCAACACCGGCCAACATCGTGCCGGACCCTTGCGCATCAAGGGAGTCGCGGCTTCCATAAGCAAGCGAGCCGGCGATGCCCGGCTGCTCACGCGGATCGGCGCTTTCCAGCTCCACCGTACCGGCGAGCGCTCCGGGACCGAAATAACCACTACCGCCGCCGCGCGACACTCTGATCCGGCCGATCCGATCCGTGGCATAAGCGGGAAAAGGCACCCACCCGCCGAACGGATCCGTTTGCGGGACACCGTCGAAAATCAGCAAGGCCCGGCTGGATGCATTGCCGCCGATACCGCGCAAGGAAATGCCCTGGCTGGTCGGGTTCGCCGACCGGGAGTCCGAGCGTCGGAACTGCTGTAGGCCGGCGACGTCCGCAAGCACGCTTTCCAGCCGATCGCTTGCGTTCGCCGAAATACGGTCGGCATCTATCGTCACCACGCTCGCCACGCGGTCCCCGGCTCGATCCTCAAGGCCTCGGCCCGTCACGATGATGTCCGGCGCGGTTTGCGCCAAAGCGGGAGTAGCAAGAAGCAAGGCGCCGAACGCACTGAGTCGAAAGGTCATATGGCGCCTTGCCTACGACGCGCCGGTCAGCGCAAGCCATACCTCCAGGCATTCATGAGCTAAGCGTGGTTCAACTCCACGGCTGCAAGCGCATCCGTGAAACGGCGACGCCACCAGATCACATCCTCACGGCAAACATTGTCGTACATCTTGCGCCAGCGTGCGATCCTTTCATCGCGCGGCATGGCCAGCGCCTGCTCGATCGCGTCCGCCAGTTCGTCCGGGCTATACGGATTGATCAACAACGCCTCGCCAAGCTGTTCCGCAGCGCCGGCAAATCGCGACAAGATCAATACGCCCGGATCTTCAGGATCCTGCGCCGCGACAAATTCCTTCGCCACGAGGTTCATCCCGTCGCGCAGCGGCGTGACAAGCGCGACGCGCGCCGCGCGGTACACGCCGGCAAGAACATCCCGCGGCAAACCCCGGTTCACATAGCGAAGCGGAACCCAGTCGATTTCCGCGAAGGCGCCATTGATGCGGCCGGAAAGCGCGTCCAGTGTCGCGCGGATCTCTTGGTAGCTCTGAACCGTCGCGCGCGAGGGCGGCGCGATCTGCAACAACGACACATTGGTGCGCTGATCGGGTCGCGTTTCCAGGAAGCGCTGATAGCCGTTGAACCGCTCTTCGATGCCTTTCGAATAATCGAGCCGGTCCACACCGACGATCAGATCACGCCCGCTGACGCTTTCGACCATGCGGGACAGTGTCGTTGCCGCCTTGTCGCCGTTCGCTGCGGCGATGAACTCGCTTGCATCGATGCCGATCGGGCATGCAATGGCCTTGATGGTGCGACCTCCTACCGTGACCTCGTCATTGGGCCCGATGGTGCCGTCCATCTCCCGCTCAACATAGTCGTGAAACGTCTCGAGCCACTCCCGCGTCTGGAAGCCGACGACGTCATAAGCGAACAACGCCTCCACCAATCGCCGATGCTCCGGCAAGGCGATCAGCAACCGCGTCGGCGGCCAGGGTATATGGAGGAAAAATCCCAGCCGGTTCCTCACACCCTTCTGCCTCAGCATCCAGCCAAGCGGCACCATGTGATAGTCGTGAACCCAGACCAGATCCTCGGGCTCGATGTGCGGGCTGATAACCTCGCTGAACAGGCGGTTGACCCGCTCATAACCGCCCTGGAAGTCGCGCTCGAACTCGGTCAAACCCAGCCTGTAGTGGAACAGGGGCCAGAGCGTGCGATTGGCATAGCCGTCGTAATATTCCTCGACATCCTGCTCCGGCAGATCGATCGTCGCAGAGGTTACGCCATCATAGGTCTCGAACCGCAGTTCACCCGTGTCGCCGGTGTTGCCGGACCACCCGAACCAGATACCGTCCGCTTCGCGCAGGGCAGCGGTCAGCGCGACCGCCAACCCGCCCTGCGCGCTTGGTTGTTCCGCGGTGGGCGCCGACACCCGGTTCGATATGACGATCAGGCGGCTCATCGGATCGCGCTCCAGGGCTTGCTCAGCAACACCGCGCAATTGATGACACCGACCAACGAATAGGTCTGCGGGTAATTGCCCCATAGCTCACCAGTGACGGGATCGATGTCTTCGGACAGCAGGCCGGCGGGCGTACGCCGCGACAGCATCTCTTCAAACAGCTCGCGTGCGTCAGCGTCCCGGCCGGTAAAGTGCAGGGCCTCGATCAGCCAGAAGGTGCAGACGTTGAAGGCAGTATGAGGCAGACCGAAATCGTCCTCTGTGGCGTAACGCAACATGTGCGATCCGCGCCTCAGCCCACCCTCGACTGCATTGAGCGTGGACTGGAAACGTGGATCATCCGGCGCCAGGAACCGAAGGTCGAGCAGCTGCAGAAGGCTGGCATCAAGATCGTCGCCGCCGAACGTCGCCGACATCCTTTGCGTCTCCGGCCGCCAGGCTGCCTCCTCGACGCGCGCCCGCATGATGTTCGCCCGGTCACGCCAGAAGATCGCCCGTTCGAAAAACCCCAGAGCCTGCGCACCATTCGCCAGCCGATCACAGGCGGCCCAGCACATCGCGGCCGAATAGGTGTGCACGTGACTTTTGGTCCGCAGCTCCCACAAACCCGCATCCGGCTTGTCGAACTTCTCCCAGGCGCGCTCACCCACCGGTTCGAGCGCCTCAAAATCGTCTCGGTCCGCTACGCGCAGCAAGCGATGATCAAAAAAGGCTTGTGCGTTCGACAGGACGATCTGCCCGTAGGCGTCGTGCTGGATCTGCTCATATGCCTGATTGCCGACGCGCACCGGCCCCATGCCGCGATAACCATTGAGAGCCGGAGCCTCGCGCTCAACCAGCGTCGCCTCACCACCAACGCCGTACAACGGCTGAATATGGCCATCCTTTGCATTGTCGACGATGTTGCGAAGATATTCGAGATAGCTTTCCAGGACGTCGAGCGCACCTAGACGGTTCAAGGCCTGAACCGTGTAATAAGCGTCGCGTACCCAGCAGTAGCGATAATCCCAGTTCCGCTGCGAATCCGCATGTTCAGGGATGGAAGTCGTCAGCGCAGCGACGATCGCGCCCGTTTCCTCGTGCTGGCAAAGCTTCAGGGTGATAGCCGAGCGGATTACGGCTTCCTGCCACTCGTACGGAGTGGCCAGGCTGCGCACCCAATGCTGCCATTCCTCAATGGTGCGATCGAGCATGTTCTCGAGCGACACGGCAATATCGTCAGCAAAACTTTCATCCGGCCCCATGAAAAAGTAAAGCGGTCGCTCGACCCTGAACATGCGCTCGTCTTCGATCCAGCCGACCGGCGCCGTGGTGGACAGGCGAACGACGCTGTCATCCAGGAGATACCGAATGTGATTGGAGCCGCGGGTAGTATCCGCCTGCCCCTCACCCCAGTTCGTCGCCGGTCGCAATCGGATGCGCACTCGCGGGCTGCCCGCCACAGGCCGAACGATGCGAACGAATGCGACCGGACGATATTTGCGGCCGTTACGCGTAAAGCGCGGGCAGAAGTCTATTACCTCGATCGCGCTTCCATTCTCGTCCTCGTGACGTGTGACCAGGATGGGGGTGTTTCGAATATAGTGCTGCTTCGTTTCCCGCAGGCGATCGATATCGATCTCCCAGAAACCGAAGGCATCATCTCCGGCCGGTGGCTTGTCATCAAGCAGCGAACAGAATGCAGGATCGCCGTCCACCCGCGGCAGGCAGCCCCATACAAAGCGGCCCGCACGATCCACCAACGCTGAAACCTGGCAGTTTCCGATCGGCCAAAGATCCATTGTCGCCGTCATGCCGCAGTCCCCAGCCAATTTCTTACCGCGGCGACATCATCCAGCCGATACGTCGCCGCAGTCTCGCGTGCTGGTCCGACCAGCACGCCAACCCCGTTCAGCGTGGCCACTGCCGCAAAGCCGGCTTCATCGGTCACGTCATCTCCGACAAACACTGGCTTGCATCCTTGGAATGCTGGTTGGGACAGCAAAGAGGTGATGCCGCTGCCCTTATCGTGCCCGCCCGCACGAAGCTCCACCATCATCTTGCCTGTTTGCAACACCAGGCCCTCTTGTCCGGCGAAATCCTCCGCCAGTCGGCGGGCTGTGGCAGCCTGCTCCGGCGCCATGCGATAATGAACTGCTACTCCCAGAGACTTCACTTCGATCACCACCCCCTTCTGCCCCGCGAACGCGGCGGAAAACACTCTTTCCGCCTCATCGAGTGCGGCGGGACGAGCAGGCGTCAGTCGCTCACCGGAAACCCGCAGTTCGGCACCATGGCTACCGACCACTGCGATCTCCGGAACGGCAAGCCCGAGAAAATGCTCGATTTGCGCCACCGATCGCCCACTCACTAAGGCGAGACGTCCGGCAAAGGTTCCCGCAAGGCGCCGCAACAGCGCAACCAGCCCGTCATCGACGATAACGGCGTCAGGCCTGTCGACCAGCTCAACGAGCGTGCCGTCGAAGTCGAGCAGTATACAATGGCCCGCCGCGATCAGGGCAGGTGGCGGAGGAAGCATGCGTGCTGTCACCATGTCAGCGGCTCTAGCGGCCTGACGGCGCCTCGTCAGCGCCTCATGTGCTGGCGCAGGCGCGGCAAGTCTGCCATCACGTGAAAAAAGCACATGATGGGGCGGATGGCCGATGTTCCTCAACTTCCTTGACGAGCTGCGCGTCGCAGGCATTCCGGCGAGTTTGAAGGAGCACCTGTTGCTCCTCGAAGCGCTGGAAAAGGACGTGATCGAACGCACACCGGAGGACTTCTATTATCTCTCCCGGTCAGTGTACGTGAAAGATGAAGGACTGCTCGACAAGTTCGATCAGGTTTTCGCCAAGGTATTCAAGGGCATTGAAACCAGCTTCGCTCAGGAGGGAGCTGAAATTCCCGCCGAGTGGCTGAAGGCTGTGACAGAGAAATTCCTGACGCCCGAGGAAATGGAGGCGATCAAGTCTCTGGGCTCGTGGGACGAGATCATGGAGACGCTGAAGAAGCGGCTTGAGGAACAACAAAAGCGTCACCAAGGCGGCAACAAGTGGGTGGGTACCGGTGGGACCTCGCCTTTCGGCAATTCCGGCTACAATCCAGAAGGCGTGCGGATCGGCGGAGAATCGAAACAGAAGCGCGCGCTGAAGGTCTGGGATCAGCGCGAATTCAAGAATTTGGACAATACGCGCGAGCTTGGCACCCGCAATATCAAGATCGCGCTTCGTCGCCTGCGCAAGTTCGCCAGGGAAGGTGCGGCGGATGAACTGGACATCGATGCGACCATCGACGGAACTGCCCGGCAGGGATGGCTGGACGTCCACATGCGCCCGGAACGCAGGAACGCTGTCAAATTGCTGCTGTTCCTAGATGTCGGCGGATCCATGGACCCGTTCGTCAAACTGTGTGAAGAGCTCTTTTCAGCGGCGACCAGTGAGTTCAAAAACCTGGAGTTTTTCTACTTTCACAACTGCCCCTATGAAGGCGTGTGGAAGGATAACAAACGCCGTTTTGCAGAACGGACGCCAACTTGGGACGTCCTCCATAAGTTCCCACATGATTACAAGCTGGTGTTCGTCGGCGACGCCTCAATGAGTCCTTATGAGATCACGCATCCGGGTGGCTCCGTGGAGCATTTCAACGAGGAGTCGGGCGCAGTCTGGATGCATCGACTGACGACAACCTATCCTGCGGCAGTTTGGCTGAACCCCGTCACCCAGTCGCAATGGGGATATTCTCAATCGGTAAAGGTCATCCGTGAGTTGATGAACGACCGCATGTATCCGCTTACCCTAGCTGGCCTCGACGATGCGATGCGGGAACTGACCCGCAAGCGATAACGGCTTGAGACCGGGCGAGCATTGCCGCGCCCGGTCAACACTTTCAATGCTGGGCTAGCGCGACCCGCGCCAGACCCGCACCCGTGCGCTTGCTTTAACGCCGCCCTGATGCGCCGGGCACCGCGTATATTGAAAGCGCTTGTTCATGCAGATCCAGACTTCATCCAGCCAGCCCTGACGATCGGTAGTGATCTTCATCATATCCGACCTCATCCCAGGATTAACACGGGCGATGGCGTTGGCGAGCTTTCCAGCAGAGAGCGGCTGCCGCGATAGCGACACCATGTCCGGGTAGCGCAACTTGCGGTACAGGCTGGTGGCCTTGGCGAAGTAGCTGTCCGGCGTCTCGCCCGCCATACAGGTACCGTGCTTGGCCCATTCATGCTGAAGCAACTGCGCAGAGGGGGTGGAGCAGATGTTTGCGCGGATCGTGCGTTCGGAAAGCAGCGGCGTTGCTTTGCAATATTGCGGCCACTCCTTCCCGACACCGTCGGGCCAAAGCCCGTGCAGAACAAAGCCGAAGCGATTGCCCCCGCCGCATTGCACACGGGAACGCGCCGCTCGGTCCGGCTGGCGGCAATATTGCGGCGACCAGCTTATCGCGAGGGTATAGTGACCGATCGGCAGGAGGCGCTGCGGCTCCTTTTCGTTCGGCAGGTCGGGGTGAACCGTCAGCATGCCGCTGTCCGGCACTGAGCATTGATACGCCTGTGCTGTTGCCACAGCGGGCAACATCGCAAGCGTCAGCCCCATCCATCTGATCATCAATCGAACTCCATGAAACTCGCGCCGGCCGTAGCCCTGGCGAGGAAACTCATCCTCAGAGCTGAATAGGATCCGCATCAATCCCTACTGCGGCCCCGCACACACTTCGACTTGCGACAGGCGTCAGCAGATCACGCGATCTCGTAATCAAGACCGATATCGGCCGCGGGCGCAGATTGGGTAAGCCGGCCGACGCTGACGAAGTTCACGCCCGTTTGCGCCACCGGCCGGATCGTCTCCAGCGAAATGCCGCCCGATGCTTCGGACGGGATGCGGCCATCAATCATCGCTACTGCCTGGGAAAGCACCGCAGGAGGCATATTGTCCAAGAGAAGCCGCGTAGCGCCGGCAGCGATCGCCGGCTCGATCTGTTCAAGCCGGTCAACCTCCACGATGATCTCGGCGATACCTGCCGCGCGCGCTCGGGCAACCGCGATCGACACGTCACCGGCGACCGCGACATGGTTGTCTTTGATCATCGCGGCGTCCCACAGACCCATACGGTGGTTCTGCGCACCGCCCATGCGGGTGGCATATTTCTCCAGCAGGCGAAGTCCAGGGAGAGTCTTGCGGGTATCCAGCAGCACCGTGCCCGTTCCCGCAAGACGATCCACGTACAGGCTAGTCATGGTGGCGATCCCCGACAGGTGCTGGACCGTATTCAGGGCGGAACGCTCAGCGGTCAGGAGCGCGCGTGCCTGGCCACTTATCCGCATCAACACAGAACCGCGGGCAACACGAGCGCCGTCCTTTGCCAAGGCTTCGACAGTAGCCGCAGGATCCAGATGCCGGAAAAACGCGCTGGCAACTTCAAGCCCCGCGACAGTGATCGCGTCGCGGGTCGCCATCACGGCATTGAACCGGGCGTCGGCGGGAATCACCGCCTCGGATGTGACGTCGACACCGGGGCCAAGATCTTCCGCCAGCGTTGCCGTGACAAACGCTTCAAGATCAAAGTCCTGTATCACGGGAGTGTCTCCTCCGGCGCGACGCCCCACAAGCGGGTCGCCTCTACAAAGCCGACTTGTCCTCGCACATCAAAGCGGCACCAGCCGCGAGCGCATTGGCTCACGCGCCCCACCACGCCCGGCTCCGCACGCCAAAGCACCCGCGCTCCGAAGGCCGGTCGATCGCGCAGTTCAGTAACTGCTTCCTGCACGATTGCCGTTCGCGTGCTGCTGATCAAATTGCCCAGCATCCAGCCCTGCTCTCCGCCGGGATCCTCAACCTTGCGCCACTCCTTGAAGACGTCGACGACCCGCACCGGCAGGTCAGCACGCACATAGAGCCAGGTTGCAGGATATGAGCGGCCCGGCCCTGAACGCATCCTCGCCTTCCCGGCGCCGATCGACGCGAAATACGGGGGCTTGGGTTTCTCTTTTCCGGTTTGCGCGGCGACGCTGCCTCCCGAAATCAACACGGCAAGCATCGCCAGTCCTGCCGTCCATCGCCGCATGATCGTCCCCCCGTCGCGCACAATGTTCTGTAGCCGGGTGTATCGCCCAGCTTCAACCGATCGTTGACGCGAAAGCGCCGCTTCGCCAAGCCTGCGGCATGGTCGATACGCGCCGTTGCCCCAATCCTCGGGTCTTTGTTACCCGCGAGCTGCCTGACGCCACCATGAACCGGCTTGAGGATCTGTTCGACACGGTCAACAATCGGGCGGACCAAGTCATGTCGCGGGAACAGCTTGCCGCAGCCATGAAGGATTGCGACGTACTGGTCCCGACCGTGGTCGACACGATCGATGCCGAACTGATCTCCGCCGCCGGCGATCGGCTTAAGCTGATCGCGAACTTCGGTGCTGGTGTGAACCACATCGACCTGAGGGCTGCACGCGCACGCGGTATCATCGTCACGAACACGCCGGGTGTACTTACCGAAGATACGGCCGACATGACGATGGCGCTTATCGTCTCGGTCCCGCGTCGCCTGGCCGAAGGCGAGAAGCTTGTTCGCTCTGGCGAATGGAAGGGCTGGAGCCCAGGCGGCATGTTGGGTCACCGGATTGGCGGCAAGGCACTTGGTGTCGTCGGCATGGGGAGAATCGGCCAGGCAGTAGCGCGCCGAGCCCGCGCATTCGGCCTTTCCGTACATTATCACAATCGCCACCGCTTACCGAAAGTCCTGGAGGCAGAACTGCAGGCACAATGGCATCCGAACTTGGATGAGATGCTTGCCAATATCGACATTCTGACCATCCACACGCCGCGCAATGCAGACAGTGAGAACCTGATCAGCGCGCAACGGATCGCGCTACTGCGCCCTCACGTCTACCTGATCAACGCGAGCCGTGGCGGCATCGTTGATGAAAATGCGATGATCGATGCACTCGAAGCGGGACGCCTCGCCGGCGCCGGACTCGACGTCTGGACACATGAGCCGGTGATCGATCCCCGGCTGCTCGCCCTGCCGAATGTCGTCATGACCCCGCACATGGGATCCGCGACGTTCGAGGGCCGTCTTGCCACCGGCGAAAAGGTGATGACGAACATCCGGATGTGGGCCGATGGCCATCGACCACCCGATCAGGTGCTGGAAGGTTGGGTCTGACGGACTTCTTAATTCAGGCTGCTGTTTCGCTGGGAACACAAAGCAAACCTACTGCATTTTACGATCGTTCAACATGATCGGAGATTTCGCAATGAAGAATGCAGTTCTTCTGCTGATGCTTGGCGTGACCGCTGTTGGCACCTCGGCGTGCTCAACTTTGAGGGGAGCCGCGATCGGCGGTGCTGGCGGCGCTGGTGTTGCTGCGGTGTCGGGCGGCGACGTCGAGAAAGGCGCGGCTGTCGGCGGTGCGGCCGGCGCAGTCGTAGGAACGATCGACAACTGATTGCCGAACCTGGCCACTATCTCCGTTGCGCCGCACGTCGGCGCAGCGGAGACAGCTGGCGGGTGGTGGCTCAGTCGCCGGTGAGGATCCGATCGACCAGCTGCTTCACCGTGGGCACGAAGCCGTTGGAGTAGAACGGATCACGCTTGAAGTTGTAGGCGGCATGGCCAGCGAACATCAGGTTCGCTTCGGTGTCGCCGCCATGAGCGATTTCCTGCAGCGTCTTCTGAATGCAAAAACTGCGCGGATCGGCAAGGCGACCGGTGGAATTGGTCTCGGTATCCGCCCAGCTCGAGAACAGGCACTGGCTGAGGCATCCCATGCAATCGGCCTGATCCTTGCGGATCTCCGCCTTTTCCTGGGGGCTGACGAAGACAAGCGTGTTGTCGGGCGTCTTCAACGCATCGGTGAAACCATGGCCGAACCATTCGCGGGCACGCAGCAGATCGTTGCGCGTGACCCAGAAGTTCTTCCCCTTCACACCGACATCAAGCTGGAAGACGTGATCACCCGCCTCCTGCGTCGAGAAGGCGATCTGGCGTTCCGAACGGGCCTCGAGGCTGCGGAGGAACGGATTACGCACAGCCGACGAA
>NZ_LSKH01000121.1:0-694 GCF_001557395.1 Sphingomonas sp. CCH5-D11
CGAGCTGTTTCAGGGGCGGGTTCGGACTCGCTTTTCGACGTTAGAGGTGATCGAGCAGGCGATCGCCCAGGCCGATGCGGTGATCGGGGCGGTACTGATCCCCGGGGCATCCGCTCCGAAACTTGTTACGCGTGACATGCTGAGCAGTATGAAGCAGCGGGCGGTGCTGGTCGATGTCGCCATCGATCAGGGTGGTTGCTTTGAAACCAGTCATGCCACCACACACGCCAGTCCCACGTATGAGGTGGACGGCGTGATCCATTATTGTGTGGCGAACATGCCGGGTGCTGTCCCGCTGACATCCAGTCATGCCTTGAACAACGCGACGCTCCCTTATGGTCTGGCGCTTGCCGATAAAGGTATTGCTGCGTGCGAAGAAGACCCGGGCTTGGGAGCTGGCCTTAACGTCCGCGCGGGAAAGATCGTCAATGAAGCAGTGGCGCGCAGCCTGGCCTGATTCATCTGCTCTTCCGAGCTTGGCCGGCTGTAAGGCTCAAAAGAAAACCCCCGTCCAGCATCTGGAGCGGGGGTTTTCTGTTCTCGGTAGCTGCGCGGCAGCAACGTTGAACTTTTAACTGATTCAGTCGGCGAACCCACCCGTGTTGCTCGGAAAAACGCCGCCTAGCCGCAGCCTTGTCCGCGCTCTTTGGGTGGTCGGCACCCCTTACCAGGGGCGAATGTCCGAACCGCCGTA
>NZ_LSKH01000122.1:0-17682 GCF_001557395.1 Sphingomonas sp. CCH5-D11
CTTCTGGGGGTCGATGGATCCGACTTATCCCTTTCAGCCCAGCACGTCGCTGGGCAGCCTGCAGCTGCGCGATCTCTACGTCATCAAGGACCCGCATGCGCCGATCAGCAAGGGCGGCAAATTCTCGATCTACGATCCGATCACCATCAATCCGCCGCTCAAGGCGCTCTACCGGACGGGGATGCAGGAGGCGCCCGATCCGAAGGCCGGCCGGCTTTGGGGCAAGCATCTCCAGGACCGGCTGGTGGAGTTGCGCGAGAACGGCGGCGTTTCCTTCTCCTTCACCGGCGAGGCGATGTCGCTCTACGACAACCGGATCGAGATCGCCGACGGCAAGCAGGGCCGTCCGGAGCGACTCGACGCCTACGACCAGCCCGTCGCCCTGAGCTATTACCGCCACCATCAATATGACGTGGAGCTGAGCAAATATGCGCTCGCCCGAGTCGCCGATATCGTCGGCAATGCCGGAGGCGTGCTGCGCGTGAACCGAGCCCAGAGCATTTCGAACCCCGGCTATGGGCACAATCACGGCTCGCTGCGGGCCGGGCTCGATCGCGGTACGTCGGTGCTCGACTACCATTGTCAATCGCACCAGGTCGCGGGCCTCTACGTCGTCGATGCGGCATTCATGCCGACCGCCGGCGCAAGCAACCCGTCGCTGACGATGATCGCCAATGCCTACCGGGTCTGCGACAGCATCCCCAAGCCTGAGCCGAGAGCTGCCAAAGAGGCGGTTCCCGTCATCGAGTTCGCCCGGGTGGAGGGCTGAGATGGATCCCGCATCGGGCTTGCTCCACGTCGTCCTCTACAAACTTGCATCTGGCGCCAGCGACGAACAGCGCCAACGTATCGAACGTCGGTTCCGCGACCTGCCGAAGCAAATCGACGGGGTGTTCGACGTATGGGCGGGCGCGAACAACAGCCAGTCGCGGTTCGCCGCCGACTGGTCGTTCGGGGTGGTCATGACCCTTCGGGATCGGGAGGCGCGTGACGCTTTTCTCCAGCACGAGGCGCATCTGAGCATTTCGCGGGACGCGGCGAATGGCTTCTATGAAGATGTCACGGTCTTCGACCTCGACATCCCGCCGGAGGTGGTTGAATGAAGTTGGTAGAGCGCGCCTGCGTCCGCCTGCAAGGCGGCGGGAACGACCGCTGAAGGTGCCGCCGCTTCGCCAACATCTGCAATCCTATCTTTGCGACTGGCGCTCGGACCTCAGCACCGCCTGGGCGGAATTCTTCCAAGACGCCGAGCCCGACTTCGAGGCGATCCGGCCGGAGCTGGTCAGCGACCCCGACTATCCGGTGATCCCCGGGCGGCGCGGCCGCCTAAACCCCGGGGCCCCCGACGGCGCGCACATCTTCCGCGCCTTTGACGACATCGACCCGGGCCGGGTCGCCGTCGTCCTGATCGGACAGGATCCCTATCCGCGCGTGACGCGGGCGACCGGCCGCGCGTTTGAGGACGGCGCCCTCGAGGATTGGGACGGCGCTGTCGCCGTGAGCCTGCAGCGCCTGCTGCAGTCGGCACTGTCGCTGCGCCACAACCGGCCGGATTTCGCCCGCAGCCCGGCCGATTGGCCGCACCTTCGGGCCGCCATCCGCGATGGCTCGGTGCCGATGGAAAAGCCGGTAGACTATTTCGACCGGCTGCAGAGCGAGCATGGCGTGCTGTTCGTCAACGCCGGGCTTACGCTCACCCGCTTCGAGCCCGGCGGCGGCGAGGAGCAGAAGTGCCACATCGCGATGTGGCGCCCGTTGATGATCCGGCTGCTCCACGCCCTCGCCGCCGAAGCCGGTCAGCCGATCGTCTTCCTGCTTCTGGGCGGCTTCGCCCGCAACCTGTTCGATTCCTCGGGAGCGCAGGCGATGGCCGAGGCGCAGGGCAGATGGGGAACGGCCGTCCGCGCGGTAAGACACGGTCATCCGAATACCACCGGCCCCACCGGCTATCTCACCCGCGGCAATCCGCTGGCGAAAGCCAATGAGGCGCTGGAAGCAATGGGGGCGCCGGCGGTCGCTTGGTGATGGGTCAGGAGAAAGCATGAAGATCGTGGGTCATTCAGGGGCCAGGGCGCACGCGCCGGCGAACAGCCGGGTGGCGCTCGTCAGCGCCTATACGGCCGGTGCCGACGCCCTCCTCCTAACCGTTCGCTCCACTCTCGAGGGCGTACCGGTCCTGGCCGACCAGAACGAGCACGGGGCGATGACCGGCCAGCCGGGCCGCATCAGCGACACCAGCCTCGCGGACCTTCGGCTGCTCGACTTCGCGGCCGCCTTCCGGCCGCGCGGCGACGGCGGTGACTTCAGCTATTTCGACCCGGCAGTGCCCGGCCGGCGACTCGAACTTGAGACGTTGGAGGACATCCTCGACTGGCTGCCACGGGACGCCGCAACGATTATCCTGCTGCGCGGCCCGGACCAGGGCTCGACGGCGGCGACGGCCCGCGGCGTAATCGCCGCCTTACGCGACCGCGGCCGCCTGCGGGGCGCGATCCTCGGAGGCGATTCGGATGCGCTGCTTGCGCTTCTGGCCGACGAAGCTCCGGAAGCGCAGCGGGCACTACTGATCGAGGGCGACGGCGATCCGCCGGCCGGAGCCGATCTTGCCATCGCGCCGCTCGATCGCCTCCACTCGTCCGCCGGCTGGACGGCGCAGGCGGAGCGGCTGGAGGCGCTCGTCAGGGCCGGCACGCTAGAGCTCGGCGTCTGCGCGATTGCGCCCGGTCCGGTGGCCGCGGACCAGGCAGCAAAGCTTCGCGGCAGCGGCCGGCTATGGGGCCTGGCGGTGGATTCGCCGCTCGACCTCGAGCCGCTCCGGCGCGGCTATGATCACAGCCGCGAAAGCTTCGCGGGCGATCAGGTCGATCGCGAGCGCTTCGCGCTCGGCTATGCCAAGGCCAATCATTACGCCGTGGTGCGGTGGCATGATGGGGTCCACGTAGATATCGCGCCCTATGACGGTCCGCTCCCCGGCGGCGGCGGCGATGCAGTGACTCGGCGCCTCTCGCGCCTGGAGTGGGACCTGATCAACTTCGCCAAGGAATGGCCCTTCTACTCGGGCGGGGGCGTCGGCACGGTGCGCGGCATCGTCGACGATTTCGCGGCCGAGGTGAGCTACGAAGGCGCCGAAGTAGGCCAGGCAACCACCCTCGAAATGGCGGTGCTGAACGTCGATCCGGGCGCCCATCGCAGCTCGGTTCCCACCAGCTTCCGCCACAAGGACAGTTTCTATGATCCGCACGGCGCGCCGCCCTATGTCGGAGTCGAGCACGACGAAGATGACGGGTTCCGGATCAATTGGAACCTCGGCAGCGAATACGACAACAATCAATATGGGCGCCCGGTCGGCGACGGCCGCCGCCCCCGCAGCGCCCGGCTCCGGCTCGAACGGCGCGGCGGCTATTTCGCGGCTTATTACAAGCAGCCGTGCGACTCCGGCGGCGCGAGCCTCCCGCCCGGCGATTGGGTTTGCGTCGGCGTCACGCGCAACGAATCGCTCAATGCCACCCTCTTTTTGCGCTGCGTCGCCAAGAGGTGGCGTCAGGAGAAGGAAGGCGATCCGCGGCAGCACGAGCCGATCATCGCCAACCGCTTCACGTTCCGCGACCTTCACATCCGCTGTTTCCCCAAACCTCAGGGAGATTAACCAATGCCACAGCCCATCCAGCAGGATCCCGCGCGCAGGATCATCGAGTTCGGCCTCAGCGACGGGGATCTGAGCCCGCACGCGGTGCAGCCGACGGTCGAGATGCTGGTCGATCTCGGGCTTCCATGGCCGGCCGGCCTCGCGCCGGAGCCGCAGCCCTGGGGTCCGGGAGAAATGCCGGCGGGGGACGATCCGCTCCCGCGGGCCGATGTGCTGGTGGTGACCTGGACGGTCGCCGAGCATGAGGCGCTCGCCGACGTCCTTACCCCTGGGTTTCCGCGCAACAGCTGGGCCCGGTACACCCGCCGCTTTGCCGATCATTATGTGCCGCAGATCCGGGCGGGAGCGCCGGCGCACAAGGCCCGCCGCCTTGGCTCCTACTTCCGCACCCGCATCGACAGCCGCTCGCTGCTCTGCTTCAAGTCCGAGCTTCACCTCAACCAGGACGGAATCGCGACGGGCGAGGGGCGCGCCACCCTCCCGGTCAAGGACCTGTTCCGGCAGATGATCGAGGAAGTTCAGCCGGAGCTGGTGATAACGGTGGGAACGGCCGGAGCGACCTTCCCGCCCGAACGGGAAGTCGAGGTGGACGGCTTCCCATGCCCGCCGCACGAGCTTGGCGACGTCGTCATCACGCGCGGCGCGAAGTTCCGGCTGCAGCGGGAATTCGCTCAGGAGCGATTCGCTCATAACGGCTATCGGTGCGAAGAGTTCGAAATACCAACGCAGCGGCTAGACGCCGCCCGCGGCCTGCTCGCCCATCATGCCGCCAAGCTCGTGGAGCCTGCTTTCGGGCCGCCGCACACGAAATATGAGTGGCCGACGGACGAGCCGGTGCCGGGTTTCTCGAACCGGCCCGACTTGAAGATAGACGGACGCGACTTTCCCGAATTTCATCCGATCCTGACCACCGACTTCTTCGAGTTCGGCACGTCGACCAACGGTCTCGAGAACGAGGGCAGCGGGGTCGAGATGGGCGATGCCGTCCTCGGCATGGTCGTCGAGAAGCTGAAGGAGGAGGGGGGGCATGCGCCGCACTGGCTGGTGATCCGCAACGCCTCCGATCCGCAGATCAACGGACGGCTGCCGACGCGCGACACGCCGGGCATTCCCAAGGAGCTTCGCCGCGGCCTCGACATGCAGGCGCATTGGGCGGTCTGGTATTACGAGACCTACGGCTATTGGACGAGCGTGAACAGCGCCATTGCCGTCTGGGCGATGGTGGCCTGACATGGCGCAGGTGGCGAAGAACCTTCCGGTCGAAGTCGAACTCGCCTTCGAGGTGATGCCCTGCCAGGCGATGCGCCGAAGCTATGATTCAGGAGCCGAGCCCCACGCCTGCGGACATTTCGCGGAGTGGGGGCTTTACCACAGCTACGACTACAAAGAACAAGGCCCTCCCACCCCCCATGGCATCGTTCACGATAGCGTCTATATCGGCAAACGCCCTGTGGTGCCGGAAATGCTGAGCGGATGTCGCAAGTCGCCCATCCTTGCAGTCGGCATCAATCCCAACCTGCCTGGATGGGCAGCCTCCTCGCGCAACGCCATCCACCCCTATTTCGACGATTACCTGCAATATGCCCATTATTTCCGGTGGCGCACCACCGACAAATTGCGGATCCCGAGGGGCCGATATCAGGC
Source organism: Sphingomonas sp. CCH5-D11 (assembly GCF_001557395.1). Taxonomy (NCBI): domain Bacteria; kingdom Pseudomonadati; phylum Pseudomonadota; class Alphaproteobacteria; order Sphingomonadales; family Sphingomonadaceae; genus Sphingomonas; species Sphingomonas sp. CCH5-D11. The sequence continues at coordinate 5,291 of NZ_LSKH01000122.1, forward strand.
GCTGCTCGGCGATCGGGACGACAATCCCGGCAGCGGCGATCCACTGATCGAGCCTGGGTCGCCGATCGAGGTGGAGCGGTCATCCGTGACCATGTACCGCGGCTATCAATCCCTTCTCGACGGTCTTGGAGAGCGGATGGGCTGGTCCGGCCACCAGCTGCAGATCGGCGAGGATTTCGCCTATGCCAACATGGTCGCCTGCGGCTCGGCGCGCTGGACGACCCGACCCGTCCAGGACATGCCGGTGATGGGCGAGGCGCGGGCGCGATCGATCGTTCGCGAGTGCTTCAGGGACAGGCGCTACTTCCTGCGTCAGATGCTGCACAGCCTGCCGCGGGTCGTGATGATCTTCAGCCAGACCACCGCCAACGCCTTCATCGCCGCCATGTCGGCGCATTTCACTAAGGGCGACCCGAGGCCGCAAGAGCCGCTCTCCGAATTGATGGAGCGCGAGGTTCGGCTGCGCTTCGGTCGCGCGGCCGATGGCGAGGAACTGGAGGCGCGGGTCGTTTTTTCCCCGCACGTCTCGGCGCGTCCGGAGGAGTTTGCGGCGGCGCGCGAGCGCCTGATCGGCCACCTCGAGGCCGAGGCGAGGGCGGGGCGGCTGGAGCTGAACCCCGAGACTGGCCATCTGCGACGGCCCCGCGGCGGGTGCCAGTTTTGCGAGAACGCACTCTACAGCATCGGCACGTGCGGCTACCGCGCGGAGCTTCGCCCGCTCGGCGATCAGTCCGGCATCCTCCCCCTGGCCGACGGCGGCGCGACCGGAGATACCGCCGCCGAGCGCGCAGCCCATCTGGGCCTCGTCGACGCCTTCACCGGCACTGGTGGGGAGCAACGCGGCGAAAGTGCCGATTCAGAGATCGTGGCGCTGGACGACGCCGCGCCGCTGGCGCGGCGGCTGGCGCTTCGGGGGCACGTGGTGCCAATGTCCGGCCCGCCGATCGCTGACGGCGCTGTCTATCTCGACAGGGGTTCGATCGTTGCTGTGCAGCCGGCGGATGCGGCCCCGCCGGCGGGTTTCGAACAGGTTCCGCTGATCGACACCGGCGGTGCCATCTATCCCGGCCTGTCCGATCTCCACAATCATCTCGCCTATAACATATTGAGCCTGTGGTGGCCGGCAGCCGCGCGCTCTAACCGCAGCCAGTGGCTCCGCGACCCGGAGTATAAGCGGCTGGTGTCGATGCCGATGGAAATAGTCGCCGGCCGGCAGGACCTGATCCGCGCTCTCGTCCGCTACGTCGAGGTGAAGCTGATGCTCGGGGGGGTGACCTCCGGCCAGGGGATGGTGAGCAAGTATCGCAACGGCCCCGCCTTCAGCGGCCTGGTGCGCAATTTCGAAAGGTCGGACGATCCCGACCTTATGTCGATCCGGCACCGGGTCCCTGACGTCCGGGACGATGACCTGCCGAAGGTGCGCAAAGCGCTCGATGCGGGAACGCCCTACTTTTTCCATCTTGCGGAAGGCACCGATGCCCGCGCGCGCGCCCAGTTTACGCTGCTCGCGAACGACGGACTGATCCGAGCGAACCTGGTCGGCGTTCATTCCCTCGGCCTCCAGGCGCAGGATCTGAATGCACTGGGGGCGGGCGGCGCAAGCGTCGTCTGGTCGCCGTTCAGCAACAGCGCGCTCTACGGCCGCACGCTTCGAGTCCAGGAACTGCTCGGCTCCGGCGTCCGCTTCGCGCTGGGCAGCGACTGGACTCCGTCGGGCAGCCGCAACCTGCTAGAGGAAATGAAGATCGCCCGGCTGACGGCGGAGGCGGAAGGGGCCGATCTCGGCGCCGAGCAGCTCGCGCGGGCGGTGACGCGCGAGGCGGCGGACATCGCCGGGTGGGGACATCGGCTGGGGCGGCTGGCGGCGGACTATTATGCCGACCTGATCGTCGTCGAGCGAACGAGCGACGACCCTTATGAGAACCTGCTCAACGCCACCGAGCGGGAGATCCGCCTAGTCGTCATCGCCGGACACCCTAGGCATGGCGAGCGCGACCTCATGGAGGCTTGCGGAGTCGCGGCGGCAAAGCTCGAGGCGATCACCGTCGGCGGGCGCGAAAAGGCGCTGAACCTCGAACATCCTTCCTCGCCGCTCAACAATATCAGCTTCGCCGACGCAGGCGACGCGCTCCGCCGGGCGCTCGCCGACCTGCCGGGCGCGCGCGACACCACTTTCTTCGAGCCCTTCGCCGCCGGTCCGGAGCTGGAGATAGAGCTGGACATGCAAAGCCCGGAGCCGGAGCCCGGGGAGATCGAGCCCCTTGCCGAGGTGACGCTCCCCGACTCGGTGCCGTTCGACGAGCCGACGGTGGTCGATGACCAGGGATACTGGGAGGTGCTCGATTCCATTCCGCATCTGCCGGCATTCCTGAAAGGGTCGGACGGTCTTCGCCGCTATTATCGGGAAGGATAGACGATGAAGCGAATTTCGGTCCTCGTGCTCGACGAGCAAGAGCGCCTCCGGGCGCGGGCGTTGCTTCACGAAGCCGAGGATCTGACCGATTTTGGTTCCTATATCTGGGCGCGTCTCTCGGAGGCGGCGATGGAGCGGCTCCGTTCGCAGACCGATCTTGTGTTCAACGAGGAGCCCGAGCCCCATTCTCCTGAAGGCACGGATGAGGCGGCTGCGATCGAGGCGCTCTTGAGCCTTGCCGGACCTGCTCGGCTCGAGAGCAGCGGGAGGTTCGTTCACCAGGCTTTGACGATCTACGGTCCTCTCGACGAAGCGAAGCACCGTTGGTTGGAGAGTGCGGGCGTGACCGTTCTGCGCAAGCTCGGCGCCTCCTCCTATCTGGTCGAGCTCGACGATGAGGGGGTCGCGGAGCTGCGCGAGCGCAGCGAGTGGTGGGACGTCCACGACTATGGAGCAGCGGCGACGCTCGATGCTCCCGTGCCGGAGCCGAGGCTGAAGCGCGTCGACGCCCGGCATGAAGGCGCGGAATACGGGGAAGATGCCGGAGAGGAAGGCAAGGCAGCCGCTCCGTCGGCTGTGGCGGATGAGGAACGCCTGTACGACGCGAGCTGCCACCGCGACGACTGGCTTCCAGCACTCGAAATCTTCCTCCGGGAAGATGGACGTGCACAGGCGGTGCAACGCGGCGAGGATCGGGTACGCTTCTCCGTCATGGCGGACAGCGAGGCGGAGCGCAGCCTGCTTCTGGCGCTCGGCAGCATGCAGGAGGTAGCGCTCCTAGAGCGGTTCATCCCGCCCGAGCCATTGCTCTGCTATGCCGTTGCCGCCTTGACTGGCAAGACGCAGCCGCCGCTGCCCGCCCTTCGCTGGCAGGGCGAGGGCGAAACGATCGGCATCGCCGATTCGGGGATCGATGCCGTTCATCCGGACTTCGCCGGGCGGCTTCAGGTGGTGGTGCGCACGCCGCCGCTGTCGGCACGCGATCCGTTCGCCCACGGGACCCATGTCGCCTCGATAGCGGCCGGTGACGGTGCGGCCAGCGGCGGTCTGCTCGCCGGTATGGCGCCGAAGGCGCGGCTCTATTTTCAAAGCATCGCCGACGAGAACGGCAAGTTTCAGGTTGGTGTGGGGATCGGGCCGCTGATCCGCGAGGCCTATGAGGCGGGTGCTCGAATCCAGAACTACTCTTGGGGGTCGAGCACCGACGGGCGATACACGCTGGACGCTTCGGCACTTGACCGGTTCGTCTACGAACATCCCGACCTGCTTGTCGTACTCGCGGCAGGCAATTGGGGCGCCCAGGGCGACGAGGATGACGGTATCGGTCGCAACCGCTTCTACTCGCTCGGATCGCCGGCGGCGGCGAAGAATTGCCTCACCGTCGGCGCCACCTGCTCCCCCCGCCCCGACGGCCCCTATGCCGGTCAGAAGTGGCGCGAGTATGACGGTGCGCGTCCGCCGCAGCGTAAGAAGATGGCCGACCTTCCGCTCACCGGGGATCCGGGGGTCGTCGCCGCCCTGTCCAGCCGCGGCCCGTCGCGGGACGATCGGGTGAAGCCGGACATCCTTGCGCCAGGCGTCGGGATTGCCGCGGCGCTGAGCGCCGACAGCGGCGCTCCGCGGCATCCCTGCCCCGAACATCCGCGCTATCATTTCATGTCCGGCACGAGCATGGCCGCGCCGCTGGTCGCGGGAGCGGCAGCGCTGGTGCGCGAGTATCTAGTCAAGGAGAGGCAGCATCGTCCCTCGGCCGCGCTGCTGAAGGCGATACTGATCAACGGAGCCCGTTGGCTGCCGGGAAACGTGTGGGAGGACGATCAGATCGGCTGCCCCAATTTCCACCAGGGCTTTGGGCGGCTCGCCCTCGACTTGGCGATGCCGCTGGAGGAGCAGGCCGACTTCGAGCTGCGCTTCGCCGACGTGTCGAACGATGCACCTGAAGCGCTTCGTGCAGGGGTCTCCGGAGCGGACGTATGGCGCAAGCGGATCTCGGTGCCATTACAGGGCCCCCTGTCGGTCACCCTCGCATGGACGGATCCCCCCGGCACGGGCGTCCAGCATCAGCTCGACCTGTTGGTGGTTTCTCCGTCGGGAGCCCGTCATGCAGGCAATGCGGGTTTGCGCAAATTGGGCTATCAAACCTCAGACCGGAACAACAACGTCGAGCAGGTGAGGATAAGCGACGCCGAAGCGGGGGAGTGGCTCATCAACGTGGTCGCATTCGACACTCTCGGTAAACAGGGGTTCGCTCTTGCCGCTACCCTCCCGACGCCGCAGTGAGCGTGTCGACACACCAGGAGCAGTCGCGGATGCAGGAACACGGTCACGTGAACGTGCTGATTGAAGTGAACGAGACCTCCTTCAGTGGATGGAGAGGGGATGGATCCGCAGCAAGATGTTATAGGTTTACGTTCAGGCCTTCGCGGGCATAGGACAGGCGCCTCCTATCGCATCGATATACCGGCTTGCTGCACGGTAAATGCCGCAGCGTCTAACCAATCGCCCCGGAAACAGCGGCCATACTCGTTTCTGCCCACCGCAACGAAGATCTCACTACCCACTGGCACGTCAACCGTAGGAGGCGACGAGCCCATGATGATGAGAACATCCGACTGCCGAAGCGACGAGCACCACCGTCCAGACCAACTCGTAGCCCGTGGAACCCGGTACAAGCACCTTAAGCACTTGATGAGTGCCTTCCGGGCTTGTGGCATCGGGCAACCGCTTAACGCGACCTTAGAAGTCGGCATTCTCGGCGAGATACTCAGCGGCCCATTCCGGGTCGCCAAGCCGTTGCTCATCGACAGCACAGAGCGCGTTGGCTGAAACCGGCATCATCAACGAGAGGGGGAGCAGCAACATCCTTATCACGGCCTGTTCTTCTACTTTTCAATTTGACAGCGACACCGCTCCAGCCAGCATACCAGCGGCAGTTCACGGGAACTGGCGCAGCGCCGTCGAATGGCCGGGACGAGGCGCGTAGCTGCCGCCAAGTTGGTTATGAACGAGCGTCCGCTTTCAACGAGCGGCTCAAAGGTGCTGAATGACCGATTGTGGGTCTGTCCGGCCACGCGGTTGCCGGCAGCTTCCGACCAACTCAAGCCGTACAGCGAATAGGCCGAGGACGACAGCTTATGCCGAAACCTGCCGTTCATTCGATCTTGTGCGCGAACATGTCCAGCATGGTTATCGTCGTCCCCGCAACCCGCCTATAGGAGAGGCATGTCTTTCCGGCACGTTGATCCACGACCATGAACAGGCGGTCGAGCCCGCAGGTTTGCAGCGGGATTGTGCCCGCTGCCAACGCCTGCTGATAGAGAGGCAGCGCGTTGCCCGGATCAGGCATCGCCGCCGCCATCGGCTTCAGTTTGCCAGCGGCACGGGAGCCGCGAGCGCAGGGGCCTCGGGCGCGGCCCCACCCTTGCGGGTGAGCTTGAATTTGATGCTCGCCTCCGCGCCCGCCTCGGCAATGAACAACAGCTCGCCCTTGGCGCTCAGGGTCAGGCCGACCTCGATCTCCTCGATCGACCATTCGTTCGAGCGGGCGGCAACGGTCGAACTCAATTTCATGAGCGTGTCGACGGTGCGAGTCCATTGCTCCTGGACCTGCCCGGCACCGACCTTGGCGACCCGGCCGAGACCCGGCACCCAATCTCGCATCGAATGATGCTCGACCGATGGATCGGTCGGCAGCGGCACGGCCGTGTCGCCTTCGGGCACAAAGATCGAGATCTCGAATTCATCCTGCTTGGCCTCAGTCATGGGTGCTTCTCTATAGGTAGGGAAGAACATCGAGGGCGAGGATCGCCTGCTCGAAATTCTGGGCGAGGCCGCGAAAGCCGGTCGGCGCGCTTGGCGCCTTCATCAAACCGCGATAGAGGCCGACAGCATCGCCGTTCGCGACGCGAATGAGCGCGCCAGAATCTCCCTTGGTGACTGGTTGGTCGAGGCAGAGAGTGACGCCGATCTCGCGCGTGTTGAGAACTCCGCAATTGTTCTGCACATCGACGACGGTGCGGGAGACAGAACCAGACTGACAGTCGAGGATGACCGGCAGTCCCATCGACGCAAAGCTCAGGACCGGAAGAGGCGTCGGCTTCTGGCCCGGTGCCGGTGTCAAAACGAAGGCGGCATCGACCGGCTGGAAGTAGGATCGACCGAGCGAGGCGGTGTTGCCCGACGCCATCGGCACGGCCCGGCCGGGGCGGTTGCCGTTGACCGCATGGCCGGCGGTAAGCACGCCCCAGAGCGATGTCGTCCTGCACTGTGCCCAGCAGGCGCTGGTCGCGCCGCTGGGATGCGCGACATGATGCTCGATCTCGGTCTGCCGGATCGCGAAGGGGAAGGTCACACCGCCGAGGCGCGGAAAGCTGAGCCTGTCGATGATCGTAAATTCCGGCCCATCCCACTGGGGAACGTCGATGGTGAACCCGATCCCGGCCTCTTCTCGGTCCTTATCAAAAAGGCCGAAGGAAACCTGCTTCATATTAAAGTCTGTCCCGACCGGCGTGAACCACGGCCCGTCCCCCCAGATGCGGGCATAGAAACGCTCGGATCGATAGCGACCGAGGCCCAGCTCGGAGAAGATCGCGTAGGTCCAGAAGGTCGACCGCGCGATCAGTCCGCGATCATCGCCGAGGAAGTCACCCCAGCGCTCGACCTCATCGATGACATCGCCGGGGACCAGCTCCATCGGTGGATTCTCGCGCGGCAGGTATTCGCGCAGATAGGCGTCGGAATATTCCATACTATCGTCCCCCATCCCGTCGCATCATTGGGTCGCGACCGCCATCGCGCTGAGAATACCGGATGGTCTTTGAAGTGCCGCGATTTGCGCGCAAATCGTCTCCGGATCGGGCGGATAACGCGCAGCTATTATGTCGTTGAAGGCATCGCCTCGTCAAGAATGCGGTGCCCCTAAGCCCGCTGTGCGGTTCCGGCGTTGGCTCGCGGCGAGAGCCGTCATTTAAGTGGCTGGCCTGGAACGACAGCTTTGTCCCAACCCCAGCCATTGCGAGCCACTCCAATTAGAGCATCGAACCTTTAATCGGATGCATAGCCAGCGGCCTTGAGGAGAATGGCCTGGACGGCCGTTCTTGGTCGTCGTGCCGCTCGCCGTGGCGCAGCCCAATCGCTTCTGCGAGAGAGCCGGAGATGCGCTGCGCCGCGTCCGCGATCACGTCATCGGAAAGGTGGGCGTACTTCGCCGTCGTCTCGGGCAGCAGATGACCAAGCAGCTTACCGATCGTCGCCAGTGGCAAGTTGTCCATGATGGCGGTCGAGGCGAAGCTGTGCCGCAGATCGTGGATGCGCAGGTCCGGCATAGAGCAGCTCCGCCGGAGCCGTGTCCACCAAAAGTCCAGCTTGAGCGGACAGGTACGCTTCGGGTTTGGGAACACGAACGCGCAATCTTCGTACCGGGGTACTGCATCCAGGATGGCGAGCGCCTGACTATTAGCCAGATCGTCTTCGGACCCGTCTTGCTGTCGGGTAGCGCCAGATGCGGCGGGCGGCCCCACTCCCATTGTAGGTCGCGGATCTCGCCGACACGCGCGCCGGTGTAGAGCAGCAGGAAAATGATCGCGACTTCAGCAGGAGAGCTTGCCTCCGCCTCACGTAGCGCGCCTGAAAGGCGCCGGTACTCCAGCGGCGTGAGGTAACGCTCCTTCGGCTCGCGGCGATAGCGGGAAAGGCCGCGGCATGGGTTCGACCCCTTGCGTCTCAGGTGTAGGGCTTCGGCATACTTGAGCAGGCTGGCGAGCACGGGAACTGCCCGGTTGAACTTTGCTTCTGCATCGCCAGCGCAATCGTCGCGCCACCTGACCACGTCTGCGGGCATGATGTCGGCGACCCGCATCTCACAAAAGGCTGGGGCGAGGACCTTGCGCCACGCATCCCGGTTCCGCTTGGTTGTGGACGGCTTCCAGTAGCCGGAGATGTCGGTCCAGCACGTCTCGACATAGTCGTTCATCGACGGCGTGGCCTTCACCACCGCTCGCTTCGGTAGGCCATCAAGCGCTACCTCGGCGAGCAGGCGCCGCGCCTGATTGCGCGCCAGCACGGCATCCACGTCCTCGACCCGGCCGAGGGGTGCCCGCCGCTGCTTGCCCCGGTGCCGGACGCGGACGGTCCAGAAGGCGCTGCCGGTCGGGCGGATGCGTAGATCAAAACCGGGCAGTTCGATGTCCCAGACCGTATCCTAGCTGGCGCGGACGGGATGTTTTCGCCGGGCGAAATTACCATCGAGATTGACCCGGCGCCTGGGCTTGTGCCGGCTGGAAAGCATATAGCCATCATCCGCCTCCGGAACTGCGCAGTAAAGAACTGAATCGGGCCAGTTTTCGGGGAGCAGATAGCCATCAGAAGGCCTCGGACTCTCGGGCGGATTCAACAGTGCTACCGTTGATATTACTGGACTTTTCTTTATAACTGCACCCTAGGGTGCGTAGGGTGAGCGCTTCCGGCTAAGCTTCGGACACACCTTTACTGCTACAGGCTAGGAACTGTCCCCAACCCTCTAGAAGCGCGCGGCGCATGTCGATGAAGGTGGTACGCTTGTAAGCCGCAATGACCTTGTCCGACACGGTATGGGCAAGCGCGGCCTCGGCAACCGGATCGGGTATGCCTGGCATGTTTTCGGCCGCCCAATCACGAAATGAGCTACGAAAACCATGCGCGTCGTAGGGCCGCTTGGCTGCTCGCAGTACTTTGTTCATCGTCATGTCCGACATGATCATGCCCGCTTTCCCAGGGAAAATCAGATCATCGGATTTGGGTTCGTGATTACCCTTGACCTGTTGCAATAGCGTAATCGCGGCGGCGTTGAGCGTTAAGGTATGTGGGGGAGCGCCAAAACCTTTCATCAACTCAGCCGGCCGGTTCCAATTGCGCTTTGTGAAGTCGATTTGGCCCCAGCGCGCCGCACGCACCTCGCCGGGCCGCGCAGCGGTGAAGATTTGGAGGAGCAAAGCCTGCCGCCCGCTCGTCGCAACGTCAGCCTGCAACTCGGCGACGAATGCAGGCACATCAGCATAGGGCATAGCGCGATAATTGCCGCCCTTCGGCTGTCTCGGCAGGCCCGCGCTCACCGATTTGCTCGGCGCCTCCATAGGGCGCCACCCTTTACTATGAGCGAAGTTCAGCACCTTGCCGATCCGCTGGCGCACCTTCCTCGCCATGTCTGGTTTGGTTGTCCAGATCGGAGCGAGTGCGGCAGTTATGTCGGCGGCTGTGATCTTATCGACGCCCTGATTGCCTAGCGCCTTGAACGCATGATTTTCGAGCGACTTGATGAACACCTCACCGCCGCGGGCGCTCAGGCCACCCTTCAAAACCTTATGGGCCTCCTGTGCCGCTACCCGAAAGGTGGGAACAGACCGACGCTCCTTGTCGCGCTCGGCGACGGGATCAAGGCCGGCCTTCGCCGCCGCACGAAGCAGGGCCGCCTTTTCGCGCGCCTCGCCAAGCGTGAGCATCTTCCGGTGCAGCAAGGGAATTGAAATCGTAGCCGAGGTGTCGGTGAGGGAATTCTTTCGAGCCTCAATGAAACTGCCGAGCCCGATGTCGCGGCGCTTGCCGTCCACCTGAACGCGGAGCAGCCACGACTTGGCACCACCCTCGTCCAGCTTGCCCGGCTTTGGCTTGACGAGCAGATACAGACCCTTGCCGTCAGCATGCCGGCCCGGCTTAGCGTTCTTAACGTACACGGCTGTCAGCTTTGTCAAATCAACACCCCAATCGTTCCCTCATTGTAGGTCGGAACGCGCCGAACGTCAACGCACAAGCGCGGACGGAGAATTGCTAATTAAACAACAAGATCAGACGTATATCGGCTCATTGCGGCCAGCGGCGAGCAAGGGCGCACCAGCACTTCGAGTCCTCTTCTGGGCACCATTTTCTTCCCATAGCCGCGACAGCGTCGCGGCGGGTTGATGCGGCTCACCGCGCCCTTCCGAAAATCACTACCGGAACGCGCGGCAGCGCGCCGCCCTCGGTCGCGGACGCGCACTCGGCAACGCCCCGCCTCACCCGAGCCGCGCCAGCGCCTCGCCTGCGCGGATCGCCTGACCTTCCGACAGACCCGGCGCCAGCGGCACGCCAGCGGGCAGAAAGACGATGATCGTCGATCCGTGCTCGAACCAGCCCATCTCCTCGCCCTTCGCCAGCGGCGCCGCGCAGCGGACGCGCGCCGGGCCGAGATCGCGCACGGTCCGTACCGTGTCGAGAAAGGTGAGACGGATGCTCGCGACCAGGATCGCTGCCACCGGCACCAGCAGCAGCGGCGTGCCGTTTGCCAACCGCGCTTCGATCACCGCGCGCTCGTTTCGGCAGAACAGCCGCTCGACGCGCTTCAAGGCGATCGGATTCACGTTCCAGCAGTCACCCGACAGATATGTGACTCCCTCCACCACCAGATCGTGCGGCGCGTGGAAGCGGTGATACATGCCCGCCGTCAGCCTCAGCGTCACGAAACTGCCGTCGCGATACCGTTCGGCCAGCACCGGATCGGGCACCAGATCGGCAAGCCGATAGGGGAAGCCCTTCACCTGATGCACCCGACCCGCCACCACGCGGCCATGCGCGCCGACGATCGCGTCGCAGGGGCTGGCGATGACATCGGGGTCGGGGTCGAACAGCCGCGCGCCGGGGCGAAGCGCGCGGGTGAAGCCGTCGCGCAGGGTGGCAAAGCGCGTCGTTGCCGCATCCGACAGATCCACCTGCCCGAACCATCGCCACAAGGCGATCGCCGGCGCGCGCACCACCGGGTGCCGCACGCGCGCGATTCGCCCGACGACGCGCGTCGCCAGGCGTCGCGGCAGCCGGTTGGTGAGCAGGAAGTTCACGTCTTCCTGCATCAGGACGCGCATCAGGCCGCGCGGGCCGGATGTTCCTGTCACGGCCGTGTCACCGCAATAAGCTCACAGGGGGCATGGCTTCGTTTCTCCTGTCGATTGCCGCGGCCGGTGCCGGCCTTGCCGCTGCTACCAAGGGCCGCGAGCGGCTCCGCCTGTCGCGCGCCAAGCATCCCGGTCTCGCCGGCCATGTCCGCCTGGCCAAGCGCATCGCCGGCCAGATCCCGTTTTACGGTTATGCCGCTGATCGCTTCTATCGCGCCGACGACGCGCCGGCCGATGTGGCCGAGCGGCGCCGCGCCGCATTTGATCGGCTCGCGACGGCGTGGAACGAGCGCTTCGCCCGCACCATCGCGCTGACGAAGGAAACGCGCGAGGGCCTGTCCGACCTCAAGTTCACCGGCCGCTACCGTGTGCCGTTCCAGTTCAGCGAGCACGTCCGCCAGGCGCTGCCCACGGGCGCATTCCTGGCGCGCTCGGAAGGGCCATTGCTCCATGATCTCGACGGCAATCGCCTGATCGACCTGAGCGGCTCCTATGGCGTCAACCTGCTCGGTTATGACGCCTATAAGGACATGATCCGCGAGGGCGCGGCCGCCGTCGAGGCGCTGGGCCCGGTGCTCGGCCATTATCATCCGCTCGTCGCCGACAATGTCCGCCGCCTGCGCGCGCTGACGGGGATGGACGAAGTGTCGTTCCACATGTCCGGCACGGAAGCGGTGATGCAGGCGGTTCGCCTCGCGCGCTATCACACCGGGCGCCGGCGCATCGTGCGGTTCGCCGGCGCTTATCACGGCTGGTGGGGCGACGTGCAGCCGGGGATCGGCAACCCGGTCCCGGCAGACGGCACGCTGACGCTGGCGGAAATGTCGGAGCGGACGCTGGACGTGCTCCGCCGCCGGCGGGACATCGCCTGCGTGCTGGTCAATCCGCTCCAGGCGATGCACCCGAACGGCGCGGCGCCGGGCGATTCGCAGCTGGTGGACAGCGCCGGCCGTCGCGCGAGCTTCGATCGCGATGCCTATGCGGACTGGCTCACGCGCCTCGCCGACACCTGCCGCGCGGCGGGAACCGTGCTCATCTTCGACGAGGTATTCGTCGGCTTCCGCCTCGCACCCGGCGGGGCG
>NZ_LSKH01000123.1:0-10009 GCF_001557395.1 Sphingomonas sp. CCH5-D11
CGTCAGTCGCACCCACGCCGATCGACCCCAGCCCGCCCGCCTCCGACACCTCGGCCGCGAGCAGCGGCGTCGACACGCCAGCCATGGGCGCCTGGATCAACGGCAATGCGAGGTGAAAGCGATCGGCAAGCGACATGGGCTAGGGTGTAGGCGCTGCAGTGCGCCGGTTGGAAGGGGCTTGCCGCTCCCGTGCTTGCAAGGAAGCGAGCGGGCCGCCGATCGCACTGACTGGTTCACGCGACTGCCCGTCTCAAGCGGCACCACCACCGGCCTACTTTGCCCCTGCAGGCGTCGGTTGCTCGCAGAAGCTGCCGTCCGTCCGTGACGTTGGCGCAGCCGGCAACCTGCTGAAGCAAAATCACCGTTTGACTTATAGTCTATCTAGGTAGAGAAGTTGCGTATGCGTGCCCTTTCCCCTCATGCGCGAACGGTGCTGGCCGTCTTGCTCGATGCCAGTGGCCGTTGGTCGCACGGCTATGAACTGGCGCGGATTGCCGGTGTGAAATCCGGCACGCTTTACCCGCTCCTGATACGGCTCGAGGCGCAAGGTTTCCTTGAAGCGGAATGGCAACAGCCGAGCGAAGGCGGGCGCCCGCCGCGACATGCCTATCGGCTGACCGCCAGCGGGGTGGAGCTTGCCCGCGCCAATCCGCCGGTGTCGACAACAACGCCGGCCGCGAAGCGGCGCGAGGCCATCATATGAGTTTCACGCCTGGCGATGCGGGGCTGCGCCGCCGTCTTGCCGATCTCGTCTGCCGGGCGCTTCAAGCGATGCTGCCGCCGGCGCTGCAATCCTGGGGCTGGGCGATCCGGTGCGAGACATCGGGCATCGCCAACGACACCACGGCCCTTCTGTTCGCGATCCACAGCCTGTGCGGGCTCATCCCGCAGGCAATCGCATCGCATCTGTCCCAGCCTTTCGCCTCGCGGATCGGCGATGGCGATCCGTTCGCCGGAGGTTCCACAGCCATGAACATCAATGACGCCCTGACACGTCGCCCGCGTACGATCGGCATCGTCTGTGCGATCGGTGCCGTCATTCTCGGCCTGGCCTATATGGCGGTGGCCGGCGCGCCGGGGCGCTATCTGGGCATCAACGCCGGGGCGCTGGCGATCGGGCTGACGATGCTGGCGCTGCTCGGGCAGATCCAGACGACCGGGCGGCAGGTGATCGGCGCAGCCATTGCGGCGATGGCAGCGGCGTTGCTCGCGACGGCGCTCCTCGGCGCGCGGGCGGATGGTGCCGCGCGCTGGGTGAGCCTGGGTGGACTGGCCGTTCAACCAAGCTCGATCCTGGTGCCGCTCATGCTGGTCGCCTTCTCGCGCGCCCGTAGCGTGCTGGCCACGGCTGGCATCGTCGCTGCCGCTGCTGCCGTGGCGCTGCAGCCCGACCGGGCAATGGCGGGGATCCTTTCGCTGGGCCTCGCCGCGCTGGCGGGCACAAGCCGCGATCGCCACGTCATGGTGGCGCTGGCCGCGAGTGTCGCGGCCTTTGGCGCAACCATGGTCCGGGCCGACACGCTGATCGCGGTCCCGTATGTCGACCAGATCCTCTATTCGTCGTTCGACCTGCACGCCGGTGCGGGCCTGGCGATATGGATCGGGCTGGCGCTGCTTCTGATCCCGGCGATCATCGGCTGGCGCCGCGATGCGGACAATCGGGCGACCTATGCGGTGTTCGGCGCAGTCTGGTTCGCCACGATCGTGGCCGCCGCGCTGGGCAATTATCCGACGCCGCTTGTGGGTTACGGCGGCAGTGCGATCATCGGCTATGCGCTCAGCCTTGTGGGGCTGCCGCGACGCTGCGGCGCGATTTCCGAAACGGTCCGCCAGGCGCGCACGGAGGTGGCGGCGACGCTGCCGGACCGGCATCTGCGCGTCGGAATGGCCTGACCCGGTGGCAGACGGAGTCCAATAAAGGCCCGGTCCTCACCGCGGCGGCGCGCCTGCGCCGCTCAATACATATGCTGGCCGCCGTTGATGCTGAGCGTCGAGCCGGTCACGAAGCCGCCTTCCTCCGAGCAGAGGAACGCCACGCCGCGGGCGATCTCATGCGCCTGGCCGAGGCGGCCGACGGGGATGCGTGCGACGATCTTGTCGAGCACGTCGGCGGGCACCGCAGCCACCATGTCGGTGTCGATATAGCCAGGCGCGATGGCGTTTACCGTCACGCCGACGCGCGCGCCCTCCTGTGCCAGCGCCTTGGTGAAGCCGTGGATGCCGCTCTTGGCCGCGGCATAATTTACCTGGCCGTACTGCCCCGCCTGGCCGTTGATCGAGCCGATGTTGACGATCCGGCCCCAGCCGCGCTCGCGCATGCCGGGGAACACTGCCTTGGCCATGTTGAAACAGCCGCCAAGGTTCGTGTCCATGACATCCTTCCACATCTGATAGGTCATCTTCAGGATCGTGCCGTCGCGCGTGATGCCGGCATTGTTGACCAGCACATCGACCGGGCCGAGCTCCGCCGCCACTTGCGCAACGCCGGAAAGGCAAGCTTCATGGTCGCTCACGTCCCATTTATACGCCTTGATGCCGGTGCGTTCGGTGAAGTCGGCAGCCGCCGCGTCGTTGCCGGCGTAATTGGCCGCGACGGTCAGGCCCAAGTCCTCCAGCGCGAGGCTGATCGCTTCACCAATGCCGCGCGTGCCGCCGGTGACGATCGCTACCCGTGTCATGCTCCGTTCTCCCTCGCTCAGGCGCGGCGAGGCTAGGGAAGCGCCACCCAGCCTTCAAGCTCCCGGGCGAGGAGAGTGCGCAACAAATCCATGCCGACCGCGCTGTTGTTGAGGCAGGGGAGATAGGCGAAGTGCGTGCCGCCCGCCTCCATGAACGTCTCACGCCCGCGGATCGCCAGTTCCTCCAGCGTTTCCAGGCAGTCGGCGGAGAAGCCTGGGGCGACGATCGCGACCTTGCGGATGCCTTTGGCGGGCAGTTCCTGCAGCACCACATCCGTCGCGGGCTCCAGCCACTTGGCCCGACCGAAGCGGGACTGGAACGTCACCATCACCTCGCGGCCAAGCGCCTCCTGCACCAGGCGCGCCGTCTTGTGGCAATGACAATGGTAGGGATCGCCGAGCCGCAACGTGCGCTCCGGCATGCCATGAAAGCTGGTCAGCAGCGCGTCGGGCGTGAAGTCGAGCGTCGCCAGGCTGCCCTCGATCGATGCCTTGAGCGCGTCAATATAGGCGGGATCGTCGTGATAGGGCGGCAGGGTGCGCACCGCCGGCTGCCAGCGCATCGCGGCGAGCCGGGCAAACGCCTTGTCATTCGCGGTGGCCGTCGTAGCGCCGGAATATTGCGGATAGAGCGGAGCAAGCAGGATCCGCTCGCACCCGGCATCCTTCAGCGCCTGGAGGCGATCGCCAATGGCGGGACGGCCGTAGCGCATGGCATAATCGACCGTGACGTTTGGCCCGAAGGCGCCCTCCAGCGCATGGGCCTGGGCGCGGGTGATGGCGGCGAGCGGCGATCCATCCTCGCGCCAGACCTGTTGATAGGCATGAGCGGACTTCTTTGGCCGGGTGGTCAGCACCGCGCCGCGCAGGATCGGCTGCCAGAGCAATTTGGGCAATTCCACCACGCGCGGATCGGACAGGAACTCCGCCAAATAGCGGCGCACCGCCGGCGCGTCGGGCGCGTCCGGCGTGCCGAGGTTGATCAGGAGCACACCCACGCGACGTGGCGGTATCGGCGGGTGATCGGCTGGCTTTTTCATGCAGGTCCAAACGGTAGATGGCGCGGCCGGTTGCCGGTGGCGGACGCAAGCGCATTGGCAATGGCAGGCGCGACGGCGGGAACGCCCAGATCGCTGACGCCGCCCGGATCGGCGGCGCTCGGGATCAGCTCCACGGTGATCTCGGGCGTGTCGGCCAGGCGCGGCAGGCGAAGATCGCCCAGCGTGCGAGCGTCGGCGATCCCGGCCTGGAAAGATGGCGAGCGGCCGGTGGCGAGCGCGATGGCAAACATGATGCCGCCCTCGACCTGCTGACGCACGATATCCGGGTTGATCGCGCGGCCGCAATCGACCGCTGCGACGACGCGCGATACCGCCGGACGACCGGTGGCGTCATAATGTGCCTCGGCCAGCACGGCGATCATGCTGCCGGCCATGGCGTGGCAGGCAAGCCCCTGTCCGCTGCCGGGCCGCCCGCCGTCCCAGCCGCCAAGCGACGCTGCGGTGGTGAGACAGCGGGCGAGGCGTGCGTCGTGCCCGAGCATGGCGATACGGAACGACATCGGCTCCGCGCCGGCACGGTGCGCCAGTTCATCGATGAAGCATTCGGTGAAAAAGGCGTTCGCCCGATCGGCGCCGCCGCGAAGATGCCCAACCGGCAGGGCGATGTCCGCGCGGTGATGATCCACGGCGAGCGCCGGAAGCCCGTAAGCCGGCACCGCGCCCGACATGGCATAACCATCCGCCCGGCGGGGCAGGGCGCTGGCCATGCGGGCGAGCGGATCGGCGTGCAGCAGCCGTTCTGTCAAAGCGGCGCCGGTGGCCGGCGTGGCGATCCGCGCATGCCAGCCGAGAATGCGCCCATCGCTGGACAGGCGGGCGGCCATGCGGGCCTTGGCGGGGGCACCGACACGATCATGCAGGATCGCCTCCCGCCGCGACCAGGTGAGCTGGACCGGGCGCCTGACGGACAGCGCGATCATCGCGGCCTGCACGACAGCATCATGTTCCAGCGACTGGCCGAACGAGCCGCCGACCAGCATCGGATGGATCGTCACGGCGCTTTCGGCCACGCTGAGCGCCCGCGCCGCTGCGGCACGCGCCAGGCCCGGCGCCTGGGTGGGGAGCCACAATTCCAGCCGATCACCATGCCACCAGGCAGTGGCGGTCGGCGTTTCGAGCGCAGCGTGCATGCCGATGCCGACGGAATAATCGACGCGGGCGACATCGCCGCGCAGCACATCCGCAATGTCGCCGACGCCGGCGTGCCGATCGCCCTCGACCTGCAACGCGGCATCGAGCGCACGGGCGATCGCCGCGCTATCGGCCAGCATGCCGCGCGTCTCGAAGCGCGGTCGTAGCGCCGCCACGCCCTGGATCGCGGCCCAGCCATTGTTCGCGACCGCGGCCACCCAATGTTCGTTCTCCACGACGGCGAGAACGCCCCGGACCTGGTCCGCCGCCGCCTTGTCGACCCGCACCAGCCGGCTCGCGCCGCCTGCGGGCCCCTGCGCGATGCTGGCGAACACCATGTCGGGCAGGCGCACGTCAGCGGTGAAGTTCGCCGACCCGTCCACCTTGGCCGGCGCATCCAGCCGCGGCAGCGATTGGCCGGCAAGCCGCCCTTCATCGCCGATGCGCAGTGGCAGCTCGTCGGGCAGATCGAAACCGGCCGCTGCGGCCGCCAGCTCCCCGAAGCGCAGGCGGCGATTGCCGCTGACCACCATGCCGTCGCTGGTTTCGCACTGCTCCCAATCGATCTCCCAGCGCGCCGCCGCCGCCTTGGCCAGCAGCACGCGCGCGGCGGCGCCTGCCTCCCGAAGCGCATCCTCGAACATGCGCACGGAGGTGGAGCCGCCGGTCAGCAGCAGGGCGGAACGAACCCAGTGTTCGCGCCGGATCGCATCGGGCACGTGTGCGAGGCCGCCATCGAAGAGCGCCTTGGCCGCCAGGGGATTGGCATAGACCGGGTTCAGCGGCGCGGCTTCGACACCGATCGTCCGCCAGTCTGCGCCAAGCTCATCCGCCACGATTTGCGGGAGGGTGGTGTAGACACCCTGGCCGTGCTCCGCCTGTGGCACGGCGACCGTGATGCGGCCGCTTTCCGCGATCTTCAGCCACGACCCGATCGGCGTTTCCCCGCGCTGCGGCGCCAGATCTACGGCATAGCGGCGCGGCCAGGCAGCCCAGGCGACGGCAAGGCCAAGGCCGGCCCCGCCCGTGACCAGCAAGGATCGGCGCGAAATCATCCCGCCCGCTTAGCGCGCGTCGGACGCCGCGTCATGATGCCACGCGGCCGATGTGGTTAACTTTATGATAAGACCAGAAAAACTGTTTTGACACGGGTTGTTGCCGGAACGGATATGTTGTTCAAGCGTAGGGCTGGGAGCATCCGGCGGAAACACGCCGGCACAAGGGGAGTTCGGAGATGGCCATGGGAGCCGACGATAATCCTATTCTTGAACGAATCGAGAAGGTGTTGGCCGAGCTTTCCAAAACGATCTCCACTCCGCCCATCCCTCCCAATGCCGATGTGGTAGCGGCTATAGAAGCGACCGCGCCGTCAGCCCCTGCCGCGTCGATCGCCGCCGCTCGGCTGAATGTCGCGATGGGCTGGATCCGATCGCGCGCTTGTCGCGACCGCGCATTCGGGGACGATCTGTTCTTCGATCCGGCGTGGAGCATCCTGCTGGAGCTCTACGTCCACCACCGGCAGCGCACCGCCACGTCCATCACGTCATTGTGCCTGGCCGCCAAAGTGCCGCCCAGCACCGGGCTGCGCTGGGTTGCGCTTCTGGAGAAGCGCGGGCTGGTGATCCGTGAGGCGGATCCATTCGACAAGCGCAAGAGCTATGCGCAACTGACGCCTGAAGCCATTGCGCGGGTCGAGCGCGCGCTGGACGATACGATCGACAGCAATCGCCAGCTAGGAATCGAGTGCGTGCGGATGGTCAATTAGGTCAATCGCTTGCTGCACATGAAGTGCGGCAAGCGACAAGGCCTGCGCATCGGGACCATCTTTTTCCGGCGAGGTACGATCCAGACAGTCGAGCACAAGGCGCAACATCGCCGTGCATTCGGCCGCCGTGACCTCTTTCAATTGGGCGCCCATGGCGGAATAGCGGATTGCCAGAAATTTTGTTCCTTAGCAATCCTAACTATTTAATCAGCCCGGTGACCCCGGCAGAACATAGCCTTCCATGCGCTGACGGATCAGCTTCTTGTCTATCTTTCCCGTGGCGCCGAGCGGGATCTCTTCAACGAAAACAACGTCGTCGGGCATCCACCATTTGGCGATCCTGCCATGCAGGAAGGCGAGCAGATCCTCTCCGGTGGCGGATGCGCCCGGCTTCAGCTGGCACAGGAGGACGGGCCGTTCGTCCCATTTGGGATGCGCGACTCCGATCACCGCCGCGAGCGCCACGGCCGGGTGGCCGATGGCGATATTCTCGATCTCGATCGAACTGATCCACTCGCCGCCCGACTTCACCACATCCTTGGCGCGATCGGTGATCTGCATATAGCCGCGCGCGTCGATGGTGGCGACGTCGCCGGTATCGAAGAAGCCCTCCTCATCCAGGATGTCGCCGCCCTCGCCGCCGAAATAGGAGGAGACGATCGTCGGTCCCTTGATCTTCAGGTGGCCGAAGGTGTCGCCGTCGTGCGGCAGGACATGGCCATCATCGTCGGTCAGCTTGAACCTGAGCCCGCACATCAGGCGGCCCTGCTTGATCTTGTAGGCGACCTGCGCGTCATCATCCATCGCGGCGACGTCCGCGCTGGGCGATGAGAGGGTGGCGAGGGGGGAGGTCTCCGTCATGCCCCAGCCCTGCGTGACCTCCACGCCGAAATCGTCGCGGAAGGCGCGGACGAGCATTTCCGGCACCGCAGAACCGCCAATGGTGACGCGCTGGAGCGAGTCGATCCGCCGCCCGGAGCTGCGCAGATACTGGAGCAAACCCTGCCAGACGGTGGGCACCGCGGCCGAGTAGGTGACGCCTTCGGATTCGATCAGATCACAGATGGACTCGCCGTCCATTCGCGGTCCGGGCAGCACCAGCTTCGCGCCGACCGCCGGGGCGGAATAGACGACGCCCCAGGCATTGGCATGGTACATCGGCACCACGAGCAGCACCGTATCGCGTGCGGACAGCGCCAGTGCATCGGCCTGAAGCGTCAGCATCGTGTGAAGATAGTTCGAGCGGTGCGAATAGAGCACGCCCTTCGGATTGCCGGTCGTGCCGCTGGTGTAACAGAGGCCGCAGGCGAGGTTCTCGTCAAACCCGCCCCAGGCATATTCCGCCGGCTCGCCCGCGATCCAATCTTCGAAGGCGGTGGCGGCATAGTCCGTCGCCGGCATGGACGCCGCATCGCACAGGAAGATCACCCGCTCGATGCCCGGCGCCTGCGGCAGCAGCTGCGCGACGATGTCGGCGCAGTTCGGATCGACGAGCAGGATGCGATCGCCGGCATGATTGGCGATATAGGCGATCTGTTCGAGGAACAGGCGCGGGTTCAGCGTGTGGAGCACCGCGCCCATGTTGGTCGCCCCATACCAGGCGGCGAGGTGGCGATGGGTGTTCCAGCCCATCGTCGCGACGCGGTCGCCCTGCCGGATGCCGGCGCGGGCGAGCGCCGCGGAGACGCGCTTCGCCATGGCGTGGACGGCGGAATAGTCGGTGCGGGTGACGGCGCCGGTCCAGTCGCGGGAGACTACGTCACGGGTCGGCGACCAGGTAGCGGCGTGATCAAGGAACGTGTCGACCGTCAGTTGCCCCGATTGCATCAGGCCCAGCATTGGTATCCTCTCCATCTTCCGTCATGCCGGGCTTGTCCCGGCATCCAGTCATCCGCGTACTCAGCGGCCGTCAGGTTTGCGGCACCCGTCATGCCGGAACAAGCCCGGCACGACGGTGTGCCGACGGGTCAACCCTGCGCCGCCTTCCAATCCCGCTTCACCTTCTTGGCGAGGCTCCATTTGTGGACTTCGGTGGGGCCGTCGTAGATGCGGAAGGCGCGCACTTCGCGGAACACCTGTTCCACGATCGTGTCGCCGCTGACGCCGGTCGCGCCCATCACCTGGACGCAGCGGTCGGCGATACGCATCAGCGCCTCCGAAACGGCGACCTTTGCCATCGAGCTTTCCACCGTGCCCAGCACGCCGGTGTCGAGCACGTCGGCGCACCAGTCGATCATCAGCTCCGCCTGCTTCAGATCGATGAGGTTTTCCGCCAGCATGAAGCCGACGCCTTCGTGGTCGACCAACGGCTTGCCAAAGGCGTGCCGGCGGTTGGCGTAATCGGTCGCGATCTCATGCGCCCGGGCGCAGGCGCCGTGCCAGCGCATGCAGTGGGTGAGGCGGGCGGGCGCGAGGCGGACCTGCGCAAGCTTGAAGCCGTCGCCCGGGTCGCCGAGCATCTGGTCGGCCGGCACGCGCAAATTGTCGATCGTGACCACGGAATGGCCGCCGGGCATCGAGCTGTCGATCGTGTCGAGGACGCGCTCGATGCGGATCGCGGGATCGGGCAGGTCGACCAGGAACATCGACGCGCCCTCGTCAGCCTTGGCCATGACGATGCCGACCTTCGCCCCGTCCGCGCCGGTGATGAACGTCTTGCGGCCGTTGATGACCCAGTGATTGCCATCGCGCACCGCAGTGGTCAGCATCATCGACGGGTCGGAGCCGGCGCCGCCATCCGTGGCGGGCTCGGTCATGAAGAAGGCTGAGCGCGCTTCGCCGGCGACCAGCGGCTTGAGGAAGCGCTCCTTCAGCTCCGGGCTCGCCTTCTGCCCGAGGAGATACATGTTGCCCTCGTCCGGGGCCATGACGTTGACCGCCAGCGGGCCGAGCGGGGAGAGGCCGGAGGCGCGCAGCACGTCCGCCGTCTCACGATGCGTCAGGTGGCCGCCGTCGGGCAGGATGTGCGGTGTCAGCACGCCCGCCTCGCGCGCGAGCCCGCGCATCTCCTGCACCAGCGCGTCGGATGGCCCGTGCGTCCCGCAGCGCGGATCGCGCTCATAGGGCACGATCCGCTCGCGCACGAACGCCTCGACCTTGGCGGCGATCTCCTGGCCTCTCGTCATCCCCATTCCCGCATGATTGTTGTCAGATGGGGGTGGCTTTGTCGTGTTTCGTTGTGTGTCGCCAGTTTTATTCGTTGGTCATCCTGGCCTTGCGGCGGGATCCAAGGTGCCGCGGATGCTGTCGCTGGAGGCATGAGCGCAGCGTGGGGGGAGGGTTGGATCCCGGATCAAGTCCGGGATGACCGGGCGAGTGGAGGCAGCGGCTCCCTTCTTCGTCATGCCGGGACAAGCCCGGCATGACGTTGTGGG
>NZ_LSKH01000124.1:0-15606 GCF_001557395.1 Sphingomonas sp. CCH5-D11
GAAGGGATGTTGTCCATCGGGCCGGGCCGGTAGAGCGAGACGAGCGCGATGATGTCGCCGAAATTGGTCGGTCGCACGGCGGAAAGCGTGCGCCGCATGCCTTCGGATTCCAGCTGGAACACGCCCACCGTGTCGCCCTTCTGGAGCAGGGCATAGACCGCCTCGTCGTCCCAGGTCAGCGCGTCGAGGTCGACGTGGATCCCGCGCTTGTCCAGCAGGTGCAGGGCGCGCTTCAGGACGGACAGGGTCTTGAGGCCGAGGAAGTCGAACTTCACCAGCCCGGCGCCCTCGACATATTTCATGTCGAACTGGGTCACCGGCATGTCGGATCGCGGATCGCGATACAGCGGCACAAGCTGCGCCAGCGGCCGGTCGCCGATCACCACGCCGGCGGCATGGGTGGAGGAATGGCGCGGCAGGCCCTCCAGCTGCATCGCCAGATCCAAGAGGTGACGCACCTGATTGTCGTTGGCGTATTCGCGGTGCAGCTCCGCCACGCCGTCGATAGCGCGCTTCAGCGTCCACGGGTCGGTCGGGTGGTTGGGCACCAGCTTGGCGAGACGATCGACCTGGCCATAGCTCATCTGCAGCACGCGCCCGGTATCCTTCAGCACCGCGCGCGCCTTCAGCTTACCGAAGGTGATGATCTGCGCGACCTGATCGCGCCCGTATTTCTCCTGCACGTAGCGGATCACTTCGCCGCGCCGCGTTTCGCAGAAGTCGATGTCGAAATCCGGCATGGAAACGCGTTCCGGATTCAGGAAGCGCTCGAACAGCAGGCCGAGCTGCAGCGGATCGAGATCGGTGATGGTCAGTGCCCAGGCGACCGCCGAGCCGGCGCCGGAGCCACGCCCCGGCCCCACCGGTATGTCGTGGGACTTCGCCCATTGAATGAAGTCGGCAACGATCAGGAAGTAACCGGGGAAGCCCATCTGGATGATGACATCCAGTTCGAAGTCGAGCCGCTTGCGATATCCGTCCTGCCACCCTTCCGGCAGCGGGTCGGTTGCCAGTTCCTCGATCCGCTTCAGCCGGGCGGTCAGCCCCTCGTGCGAGCGTTCGCGCAGCATTGCCGCCTCGCCTTCGCGGTCGCCGGCCAGGCTGGGCAGGATCGGCTTGCGCTTCGGCGCGGCGACGGCGCAGCGCTTGGCAACGACCAGAGTGTTCGCGATCGCCTCAGGCAGATCCTCGAACAGGGCGCGCATAGCGTCTGCGGGCTTCATCCACGCGTCTGGCGAACTGCGCGGGCGATCGTCGCTTTCGACATAGGTGGAATTGGCGATGCACAGCATCGCGTCATGCGCCTTGGCGAAGGAATGTTCGGCGAAGCAGCAGGGATTGGTCGCGACCAGCGGCAGATCACGCTCATAGGCGAGGTCGATCAGCGCCGGCTCCGCGCGTTCCTCGATCTCCTCGCCCCGGCGGACCAGCTCCACATAGACGCGGGATGGGAACAGCGCGTCGAGCCGCTCGGCATAGGCGCGCGCCCGTGCCGGCTGATCCTCCGCAAACAGCCTCGCCAGGGCGCCCTCGCCGCCCGCCGTCAGCGCGATGAGCCCGTCGGTGCGCCCGGCCAGCGCCGCAAAGTCGACGTGCGGCGGCAGGTCGATCGGGCGATCGAGATGCGCGGCGCTCACCAGCCCGCACAGATTGTCGTAGCCGCGCTCGTCCTGCGCGTAGAGCGCGAGCCAGTCGACGATCGGCGCAACGCCGTCCGGCATGTCGGGCCGCGCCACGCCAAGCATCGTTCCGATCACCGGCTGCACGCCCTCGCCAAAGGCGGCGTCCGAAAAGGCCATGGCCGCATACAGGCCGTTGCGGTCGGTCAGCGCCGCGGCGGGAAAGCCCAGCTTCGCCGCCTGCTTCGCGATCGCCTTCGGATCGATGGCTCCGTCGAGCATCGTGTAGGACGAGAAGATGCGAAGCGGTACGAACCCGGAATGCGGCATCATCTTCGCCTACCCGCCACCGCGTGATTCGACCAGCGGAACTGCGCCACAACCGATCCGTTTCGAGGCGAATGGACGGGAGGCTGCACAATGACTGACATGGGCCGTGAACATGTGGCGACGACGGGTGCCGGCTGGGGGTGGATCATCGCTTATGGCGTGCTTTCCGCGCTGTTCGGGCTGGCAGCGCTGCTCTGGCCCTTTCCGGCGACGATCGCGGCCACCTTCGTCATCGGCATTGCCTTCACGGTCTCCGGCATCTTCTCGCTGATCGCCGGGCTGCGCGGCGCCGGCGCGGAGAGCCGGGGTTATTCGATCCTGCTCGGCGTGCTGTCGATCGTGGCCGGCGTCATCATGATCGCGCGGCCGCTCACCGGTGCGATCTCGCTGACCATCGTCGTCGCCGCCTGGCTGCTGCTGCGCGGCGCGCTGGAAATCGTGCTCGGCTTTCGCATGCGTCGCCGCCGCTGGCTGATGCTGCTGCTGGGCGTCGTCAACATCCTCCTGGCCTTGCTGATCATCGGCACCGTGCCCTTCTCGGCGCTGACGCTGCCGGGCTTCATCCTGGGCGCCAGCTTCCTGTTCGGCGGCGTCACCGCGATCATGGCGGGCATGGATCACCGCTCGGGCGCGTCGGCCTTCACCTTTCCGGATTGAGCCCGACGCGTTTGCGCTGAGCCCGTCGAGGCTCGTGCCGGGAACTGTCGCCTACAGCAGCTTCTCGATATCCTTGCGGATGTCCTCGGGCTTGGTGGTCGGCGCATAGCGATCAACCACCTTGCCGTCGCGATCCACCAGGAACTTGGTGAAGTTCCACTTGATGGCCTTCGAGCCCAGGACACCGGGCGCATCGCTCTTGAGTCGTTCGAACAGCGGATCGGCCTGTGCGCCGTTGACTTCGATCTTGGCGAAGACGGGAAAGGTCACGTCATAGGTCAGCGAGCAGAAGTTGGCGATTTCCGCCGCACCGCCGGGCTCCTGCGCGCCGAACTGGTTGCAGGGAAAGGCCAGCACTTCGAAGCCGCGATCGGCATAGTCGCGGTGGAGCGCCTCCAGCCCCTCATATTGCGGCGTGAACCCGCATTTCGACGCCGTGTTGACGATCAGCAACACCTTGCCGCGATATTCCTCCAGCGAGGCTTGCCCCCCGTTCGACGCCTTGACCTGGAAGTCGGTGATCGCGCGCATTGCCCTCTCCTTTGCTCGACGGAGGGAGGTTTCGCGCGATATTTGATTGCGCGCAAGGGAATAACACCATTCAGGGGCGGAGCGTTGCGGCGCTCAGGTCAACACGCCATCGTGCAGCCGCACCACGCGGTCCATCTTCGCCGCCAGCCGCTCGTTATGCGTCGCGATAAGCGCCGCCGAGCCTTCACCGCGCACCAGCCGCAGGAACTCCGCCAGCACCCGGTCCGCCGTGCCTTCGTCGAGGTTGCCGGTCGGCTCGTCGGCGAGCACCAGCGCCGGGCGATTGGCCAGCGCCCGCGCCACCGCGACGCGCTGCTGCTCGCCGCCCGACAATTGGCTGGGGCGGTGCGTCAGCCGGTGCCCCAGCCCCAGCGCCTGCAGCAAGGTGGTGGCGCGCGCCTCCGCCGCGTCGCGCTCCGCACCATGGATCAGCTGCGGCAGCACGACATTCTCGATCGCGTTGAAATCGGGCAGCAGGTGATGGAACTGATACACGAAGCCGAGGTGATCGCGCCGCACGACCGTGCGCCCGTGCGCATCCAGCCGCGCCGCCTCCGCGCCGGAGATCTCGATCGACCCCTCGAACCCGCCCTCCAGCAGGCCGACCGCCTGTAGCAGCGTCGACTTGCCTGATCCGGACGGGCCCAGCAGCGCCACGATCTCGCCCGGCGCGACTGACAGTTCCACGCCGCGCAGCACGTCGATGGTCTCGTCGCCCTGGGTAAAGCTGCGCGACAGGCCGCGCGTCTGCAGAACCGGCGTCACGACAGCACCCCATTGCAACGCCCTGCGCTCACGCGGCGACTATTCATAACGCAGCACCTGAACCGGATCCGTGCTGGCCGCCTTATAGGCCGGGTAAACGGTCGCCAGCAGCGTCATCAGCGCGGTGATGAGGACGATCGCCACGATCTCGACCGGATCGGGCTTCGACGGCAGCTCGGTCAGGTAGCGGATCGAGGGATCCCACAACTCCTGCCCGGTCACGAACTGGACGAAGTTCACCACCGCCTGCCGATAGAACAGGAACACCGCGCCCAGGATCAGCCCGGCGACAATCCCCAGCGCGCCGATCGTGACGCCAACCGTCATGAAGATCCGCATCATCGCGCCGCGGGTCGCGCCCATGGTGCGCAGGATCGCGATGTCGCGCGTCTTGGCGCGCACCAGCATGATCAGCGAGGAGGCGATGTTGAACGCGGCGACCAGGATGATGATGCACAGCACCACGAACATCGCGACGCGCTCCACCGCCAGCGCCTCGAACAGTTGCGCGTTCATCTGCCGCCAGTCGCTCACCACCGCAAAGCGGCCGACCTTTTCGGCAAGCGGCGCCAGGATCTGGCCCACCCGGTCGGCGTTCACCGTATCCAGTTCGATCATGCCGACCGCATCGCCCAGCAGGAGCAGCGTCTGCGCATCCTCCATCGGCATGATCACATAGGCCTTGTCGAAATCATACACGCCGATCTCGAACACGGCCGCCACCGTGTAATTGACGTAACGCGGCACCGTGCCGAACGGCGTGGTCTGCCCGGCTGGATTGATCAGCGTGATTTCGGACCCGACCGTCGCCCCCAGCGATTCGGCCAGCCGCGAGCCGAGCGCCACGCGGTTCGAGCCTGGCGTCAGCGAACTGATCGTGCCAGTGATCACCTTGCTGCCGATCGTCTGGTTCGACCGCAGGTCCTGCACGCGCATCCCGCGCACCAGCACCGCCTCGACCCGGCCGTTATAGGTGGACATCAGCGGCTGTTCGACCAGCGGCACCGCGCTGGTCACGCCCGGCGTCGTCTCCGCCTGGCGCACCACGTCGCGCCAATCGGTCAGGCGGCCGCCGATGCCCTGCACCACGGCATGGCCGTTCAACCCGACGATTTTGTCGAAAAGCTCGGCCCGAAAGCCGTTCATGACGCTCATCACAATCACGAGCGCCGCCACCCCCAGCATCACCGCGCCGAGGCTGAAACCAGCGACGAGAACGATGAAGCGCTCGCCGCGCCCGGGAAGCAGATAGCGCCGCGCGATCATTCGTTCGTAGCGCGACAGGATCATGGCTCGCGTCTATCGGCGGCTTCGCACACTGGCAACGGCGCTGTTGCGAAATAATCACAGAGCAGCAGCAATCGGTTTAGCTGGCGTTCATTTTCATGGACGACCCATCCGGAACGACCTAGCAATTACCGTACTGGCACACAGGCAAAGGCCGTGGTTCGGGGACGCTTCCAGCTCCGCTTCATAAATGAGGCGCGCGGGCGGAAGCACAAGGGGGCTGACGAGCAATCGTCACGCAGGCGCCCGGGTCGGAAACGATCCGGGCGTTTGCTTATCCTAAATCAAGAATCAGCTTCGAAACAGCAATTTGCGCCCAAAGAATGCGGCCAAAGTCGCTCGGCGTCGTTGTCGCAAGCATCGACAACTGGGCACCTTCCATGAACGGCAAAGCGGCGATTCTCGTCATTGATCTGCTCAACACCTTTGATTTCTCGGGCGGCGAGAAATTGAAAAAGGCTGTGGCTGAGATGGTGGAACCGTTTCAGTCTCTTCGCGCGCAAGCGCGCGCAGCCGACGTGCCGGTCATTTTCGTCAACGACAATTATGGCCGCTGGCATGACGAGCCGAGCGAACTCATCGCCTTTGCGCGCGGGCAGAAAGGCGGGGAGCTGATCGACCAGGTTCGCCCGCAACCCAGCGACTATTTCGTCATCAAGCCCGAATCTTCCGGCTTCTACGCCACTACACTGCCCGCCCTCCTGCCGCGGCTCGGCGTGTCCCGATTGGTCCTGACCGGCATCGCTGCGGATATCTGCGTCCTCTTCACCGCGGCGGACGCGCACATGCGGGAATATGATCTGTGGGTGCCGCGGGATCTTGTCGCCTCCCAGCATGAGGAGCGCGCACAATGGGCGCTCGAGATGATGGAAAACGGCATGAGCGCCGATGTTCGGCCCACCAGCGAGCTCGCCCTGGCCGATTGGTTGGCCAGCGAACCCAAGGTCTACACGGGCCGCGCCAGCTGAGCCGCTGCAACGTCGTGTCGCTTGCCACGTTCATGGCCCATGAACCGGCTTTCCCCTGATCAAGACGACGCCCGATACATTCGCCGGTTGTTCCTGACATTGGGCGTCATCGCGCTGGCCGCGACGCTGTATTTCACGGGCGACCTGCTGATCCTCGCCTTTGGTTCGATCCTGGGCGCCATCGTCATTCACGCGCTGGCGGAGATCTTCGAGGATCGTTTGCGCCTGTCTCCCAAGCCTGCGCTCGGCGCCGGGATCTTCACCGTCCTTGCCCTCATCATCTTTCTCGGCTGGCTGTTCGGCGTCGAGTTCCGCACGCAGGTCAATGTTCTCGTCACTCGCCTGCCCGGCATTCTGGCGGAAATCGGCGCGCAGCTTTCGACATCGCCGGTCGGGGCGAAGGTGGTGGACGCGGTCCGATCGGCCTTCGCCGGCAGCCGTGTCGCACAGGATATCGGCGGTCTTGCCGAAGGGGCAGGACAGTTCGTCCTCAACGCCCTTCTCGTTCTCGTCGGCGCGATCTTCTTTGCCGTCGATCCGAAGGTGTATGAACGTGGCTTCCTGCTGCTCATGCCGCCTTCGAAGCGTGCGGTGCTGGAGGATGCTTTGCTGGACACGGCATCCACGCTCCGTCTCTGGCTGCGCGCGCAGCTCATCCAGATGACCAGCATGGGCGTGCTCGTCGGTCTGGGGCTCTGGCTGGTCGGCGTCCCGTCCGCGCCGGCGCTTGGCCTGCTCACCGGCCTCAGCGAGTTCATCCCCTATGTCGGCCCGCTCGCCGCGATGGTCCCGGCGCTGGGTCTCGCCGCCACCCAGTCGCTTCATCATGTCCTGCTGACCGTTGCAGTGTTTGCCGTTGTTCGTGTCGTTCAGACCAATTTCATCACGCCATTCGTCACCAGCCGGGTTGTTGCCATCCCGCCCGCCGTCACGCTCTTCGCCATTCTGGCAATTGGCGCCGTGTTCGGGCTGTTCGGCCTGTTCTTCTCGGCAGCAATATTGGTCGTGATCTATACGCTGATCCGCAGCCTGTATCTTCGCGATACGCTTGGCGAAGACATTCCCCGCACCCGCCACCGTACCTTGTTCGATGCTGCCGGTTCTCCGCGGGACTTGCCCGGAACCATGGATTAAGCGTCTGTTTACCTTTTACGTTCACTTGTGTTTTGGTTAATGGATCGGTTGGGGCGTGACGGGGTGCCGCGCATGCTCGCAAACGGGAGAATGACGGATGCGCGTGCTGCTGATCGAGGACGAGCCAACGACCGCAAAGGCCATCGAGCTGATGCTCTCTGCCGAGGGCTTCAATGTCTATTCGACGGATCTGGGCGAAGAGGGTTTGGACCTCGGCAAGCTCTACGACTACGATATCATTCTTCTCGATCTCAACCTGCCGGACATGCACGGCTATGAGGTGCTGAAGAAACTGCGCGTGGCGCGGGTTTCCACGCCAGTGCTGATCCTGTCCGGCGTGAACGAGATGGAATCAAAGGTCCGCTCCTTCGGCTTCGGCGCGGACGATTACGTCACCAAGCCGTTCCATCGGGAAGAGCTGATCGCCCGCATCCAGGCGGTGGTCCGCCGGTCGAAGGGCCATTCGCAGTCGGTGATCCGCACCGGCAAGCTGTCGGTCAACCTTGATGCCAAGACGGTGGAGGTGGACGGCGCACGCGTTCACCTGACCGGCAAGGAATATGCGATGCTGGAGCTGCTTTCGCTCCGCAAGGGCACCACGCTTACCAAGGAAATGTTCCTGAATCACCTTTACGGTGGCATGGACGAGCCTGAACTGAAGATCATCGACGTCTTCATCTGCAAGCTGCGCAAAAAACTCAGCATGGCTTGCGAGGGCGAGAATTATATCGAGACCGTCTGGGGCCGCGGCTATGTTCTGCGTGAGCCCGATGAGGTTCCGGCAAAGGTCGCCTGATCCTGCTCTGATCTACCGAGCACGGCCGCGGATGTCGGGGGGCTTTCCGCGGCCTCTTACCTGAACCCGTGTCGCACACCAGCGACGTGTTCCCGCCTTCACGCCCGTCTGACACAGCGACGATTGTCGTGGCTGTGAACGGACGGCCTGTGCAAGCGGCAGTCGAACTGCGCCCCCACCGAACTTCCATGGGGGACCATATGACGAAAATTGCTCTTCTGCTCGGCGCTGCCGTGTTCGCCCTTCCGGCCAGTCCGGTATCTGCCGCACCCGAGCCAGCGCGGACCACAGTCGCGAGCCCGGGCTGCGACGAACAGCCCTGCGCCGCGCGCAAACCCGCAACCTGCATCGTCGATGCCTCGCGCGGCGTCATCGCCAATTGCCAGCACTCGGCCGCCGCCATGGAGGAACTTGGCCGACGTCAGCTCGATCTGCTGATCGCCGATATGAACTGAGCAGGCAGGTCAGCGTCTGGCGCCGATCCACGGTCGCTGGATCGTTCTCGGAGGAAGCGAGCCGCTTGCGCGACTACCCTCGTCACCTCATGCCGTGCTTTAAAGAACAGCCTCCAGCAACAGGTCTGGCGAACGTACCGGCATCATAGAAGACCCGCGAAGAGGGGACACCAGCTCACCGACGTGCGCGATGCTTCGCGACCAGTTGCTGCAGGTGCGCGTGCAGCCCCGCTGCATTGGCGCTCCAGGTGAAGCGCGTTGCAAGGCTGCGGGTCGCTTCCGGTGCCGGGGGATCCTGCAGCAGATCGGCGATCGCTTCCGCGAAGGCCGCCGGCGTGCGCGGCACGACCCGCCCTGCCGCCGGGTCAGTCACCACCTCGCGCGCGCCGCCGGCTTCGGTGATCACGATCGGGGTGCCGCACGCCAGCGCTTCGACCCAGGCGTTGGCCAGTCCTTCCGATTCGGATGCCAGCGCCATCACGTCGGCAGCCGCCAGCAGCCGAGGCAGATCGGCATGGGGCACGGCGCCGAGCAGCCGCACGCGATCCCCGAGGCCGGCGCGATCGACTACCGCCTCGATTGCGCCCCGCGCCGGGCCCTCCCCGGCGATCAACAGCGACACGCCGGGCAGTCGGGCCAGCGCCTCGACGACGATCTCATGTCCCTTGCGCTCGATCAGGGCACCGACGCAGATCACGAGCGGCCCCTTGATGCCAAGCGCGTCCTTTGCAGCGCTGCGGTCCAGGGGTTTGAAGCGGTCGAGATCGACGCCGGTATAATGAAGGCCGATCTTCTCCGAATGCAGGCCGATCTTCGCCATATCCATGCGCATCGCGGCCGAAACCGCCAGAAGGCCGTCCGCCGCCAGGCCGGCCTCGCGGACCTGCGCCGCCGTTGCGGACTGCCGACCCCAGAAGTGGATGTCGGCGCCCCGGGCCTTGATGGACACCGGCACGTCATACCGCCGCCCCAGCGCCACGGCCGCCGGACCGTCCGGGAAGAAGAAGGACGCGTCGATCACGTCAAACGGAGATTTCTGACGCATATCGTCCAGCAGCGGGATCAGGGAGCGCTTCAGAGCGGATACATGAAACCGTCCGTAAGTGCCTGGCAAGACGGTGAAAGAGGGCCGACAAACCGGCAACCCCTTCCACGTCTCGCTACCCGGAAGATCGGTCAGCTTTCGATAGTGAGGCAGCATCCGCAAGGGCCAGGGCGGCAGCCCGACCGGCGCCACGACGCGCACCTCCACCCCCGGCTCTGCGGCCAGCCCAAGCGTCTGTCGCTCGACAAAGATGCCGAAATTGGGCCGGGTCGAATCCGGAAACAGGCTGGAAAGCGTCAGAACGCGAAGCATAACGCCCCTGTATCGCGCCGCCGGTTAAAACGAGATGCCAGTCGAGAGATAAATCCCCGAACGATGGCATTCCGCCGAACCTGCTGCTAATCCATCCCCATGGCGCACGCGCATCACGGCCACGGGCACCATCACGGCCATAGCCACGATCATGGCCACCATCATCACCCTGCCCCGCCGGATCGCTGGGATCGCGCCTTCGCGATCGGCATTGGGCTTAACCTTGCCTATGTGATCGCCGAGGCAAGCGCCGGCCTATGGACCGGCTCGGTCGCGCTGCTGGCCGACGCCGGCCACAATCTGTCGGATGTTCTAGGGCTTGCCGTCGCCTGGGCCGGCGCGGCGCTGGCACGCACGCCGCCGTCGAAGCGCTTCACCTATGGATTGAAGGGATCCACCATCCTGGCAGCGCTGGCCAATGCCGTGCTGTTGCTGGTGGCGCTGGGCGCCATCGCGATTGAGGCCGCGCAGCGCTTTACCGAGCCGACCCCGGTGCCGGGACTGACCGTCTCTGCCGTCGCGGCCGTCGGTATCGTGATCAACGGCGTGACCGCCTGGCTGTTCGCCCGCGGCCGCGAGGGCGATGTGAACATTCGCGGCGCTTATCTCCACATGCTCGCCGACGCCGCAGTCTCGGCCGGCGTGGTGCTGGCGGGTCTCGGGATCTGGCTGACAGGCTTTGGCTGGATCGATCCGGTCGTGAGCCTCGTCATTGCCGCGCTGATCTTCTGGCAGACCTGGGGATTGCTGCGCGAAACGGTGGAGATGAGCCTGGCGGCCGTGCCGCGCGCGATCAACTATGATCGGGTGCGCGATTCACTGGCGGCCCTGCCGGGGGTGGCCGCAGTACATGATCTTCACATCTGGCCGATGTCGACTACCGAGCCGGTGCTGACGGCTCATTTGCTGATGCCAGGCGGCCACCCCGGCGACGCCTTTCTGAACGACGTGCAGCACATGCTGCATCACGATTTCGGGATCGGGCATGCGACGCTCCAGGTGGAGACCGGAACCGGCAATTGCGTGCTGGAGCCAGCCACCGCGGTATAGGGGTGAGGCCCAGCCGATAAGGCGTCGTGCCGGGTCGATTGCAGACCCAGCTTCAGTAGACCCGAGCCACCGCGAATTCGACCGCCTCGATCATCGCGTCCTTGGCCGGTCCGTCGGCAAACGGCGCCACCGCATCAATCGCCCGCTGGCCGTAATGCCGGGCCCGGGCGATCGTATCGTCTACCGCGCGGCTGGAGCGCACCAGCTCCACGGCATGCGCGAAATCGGCATCGCTATCCCTGCGTCCCTCCACGGCGTCCTTCCAGAACTGCCGCTCTTCCGCATTGCCGCGCGCATAGGCCAGAATGACAGGCAGCGTCATCTTGCCCTCGCGGAAGTCATCCCCCGCATCCTTGCCCATGGTGCCCGCATCGGAGGTATAATCGATCGCATCATCGACCAGCTGGAATGCGATACCGAGATTGCGACCATAGGCATCCAGCGCCGCTTCCTCGCTCTCCGGTCGATCGGCAACTACCGCAGCGATGCGGCAGGCGGCCGCGAACAGCGCCGCAGTCTTGGCGTTGATGATCTCGAGATAGCGATCCTCGCCCAGATCGACGCGACGCGCGGCAGTCAGCTGATTCACCTCACCCTCGGCAATGACGGCGCTGGCGTTCGACAGGATCCTGAGCGCGCTGAGGCTTCCTGATTCCACCATCAACTCGAATGAGCGGGAGAAGAGGAAGTCGCCCACCAGCACGCTGGCCGGATTGCCCCAGATGATATTGGCGGTTCGCTTGCCGCGACGCAGGTCCGACCCGTCGACCACATCATCGTGGAGCAAAGTGGCCGTGTGGATGAACTCCACCGCCGCGGCCAGGCCGTAATGGCGCGCGCCATCATAGTGCAGCAGCCTTGCGCTCGCCAGCGTGAGCATCGGACGCATCCGCTTGCCGCCGCTGGCGATCAGATGGCCGGCGAGTTCGGGAATCAAGGGGATCTGCGATTGCATGCGATCGACGATCGCAGCGTTGACCTGATTCATGTCGTCGGCGACGAGGTGAATCATCGGATCAAGCGAAGGCTGATGGCCGGCAAGGCGGTGGACGGTAGCGCTCATCTCCAACTGCCTCTACGGACGCAGGCGCAAGGCCGCAATGGGAGGGCGCGAATGGCGGACGAGGTGTTGAAGGGATATCGCAAGAGCATCGACAATATCGATGCGGCGCTGGTCTGCCTTCTTGCCGAGCGGTTCAAGGTCACCCAGGCCGTGGGGCGCTACAAGGCGGAAGCCGGCCTGCCGCCCGCCGATCCGGGCCGCGAGGACCAGCAGATCGCACGGCTTCGCGCGCTTGCGGAGGAAGCCGAGCTGGATCCGGAATTCAGCGAGAAATTCCTGCGCTTCATCATCGATGAAGTCATCCGGCACCATCAACAGCTTCAGGGCTGATCAGCCTCCCCCTCCTACGGCGCAGAAGGGGGAACATGATCACTTGCCGGTGAATGCGGCCGGGCGCTTTTCAAGGAAGCTGGCCATTCCTTCCCTGAAGTCCGCGCTCTGGAACAGCGGCAACAGCTGCAAATAGACGTGCTGCACATGGGTATCGAAGGTTTCCTCCATGCCCATGCGCATCAGCCGCTTAGCGCCCTGCACTGCCATGGGTGCGTTCGCCGCAATCTCCAGCGCCAGTTCGCGGGCGCGCGCAGCGACCTGGTCGGCCGGCACCACCTCGTTGACGAGGCGCTCCTTGAGGCAGTCCTCCGCCGAAAGCGTGCGGCCGGTGAAGACGATCTCCGCCGCCTTGGCCCAACCGATCATGCGCGGCAGGAACCAGGTGCCACCCGATTCGGGCAGCACGCCGCGCTTCACGAACGCCGCGGCAAGCTTCGCTTCCGACGCCATGACCCGGATGTCGCAGCCGAGCGCCAGGTCCATGCCATAGCCCGCTGCCGAACCGTTGAGGGCGGCGATCACCGGCTTGTCCAGCGCATGGAGCACCGTAGGCGGCGTGTTGCGCAGGTCGATCGTCGCGCCGAAGGTGGCCGACGAGGAGCCGATCCCCTCGCCCTTCTGAGCCGCATTGAGATCAAGCCCGGCGCAAAAGGCCCGTCCCGTTCCGGTGAGTACGATGACACGTACGTCGCGGTCCTCGCCGGCCTTCACCAGCAGGCGGGTTAGCTCGTCCAGCATGGGGCCGGAAATCGTGTTCATCCGCTCCGGGCGGTTCAGCGTCAGCGTCGCGACGCCTTCGGAAACCTCATAGGTTACGTCTTCGCTCATTCTTCCTCTCCCCTCACGCGGCCCGCGCCATGCGCGCCACCGTCGCCTCATATTCCGCCATTGTCTCGTCGAAGATCTGCGCGACGGGCTTCACGTCGCGAATGCGGCCCGCCACCTGGCCGGTCAGCGCGATGCCGGCCTCCAGATCGCCACCGAAATAGACCGCCTGGGTATCAGCGAACTCGCCAAAGATGTTGGGCGTGCCTTCCTTTTCGATGCGCGTCGTCCGGTCGGTGCGAAGCGCGCGAAGCGCCGGGCCCGGGCCGCTGCGGTTGAGGAACACGGTGTCGGTCGAATCCGCCTCGACGATCGCCGTCTTCCAGTTTTCGTGCACCGGGCTTTCGGCGGAGGAGAGGATCCGCGTGCCCATCAGCACGCCCTCTGCACCGAGCGCGAAGGCGGCGGCCATCGTCCGCCCATCCATGATCCCCCCGGCGGCGACGACCGGCACGTCCACTGCCTCGACCACCTGCGGCACCAGCACCATGGTGGAAACGTCCTTGGCGTTCTTGAACCCGCCGCCCTCGCCGCCCTCGACAATCAGCCCGTCGACGCCGGCCTCCACGGCGCGCAGGGCGCCGGCAAGGCTGGGAACGACATGGAAAACGGTAAGCCCGGCCGCCTTCAGCATGCCGGTATATTTCATCGGATCACCAGCAGAGGTGGTGACGAAGCGGATACCCTGATCGATGACGAACTGGACGATGCCGGGATCGCGCACAAAGGCCTGTGCGACATTCACGCCGAACGGCTTGTCGGTCAGCTCGCGCATTTTGAGGATCTCTTGGCGAACCGCCTCAAGATCGCCCGACGAGGTTTCGATGATTCCCATGCCGCCGGCGTTCGACACGGCCGAGGACAAGTGAGATCGGGCGATCCAGCCCATGGCGGCCTGGATGATCGGTTTCTCAATTCCGAGCATCTCGGTGACGCGCGTCTTCAGCGCCATTTCGCTCTCCCGCTTCTTATCGATTCGAAGATCGGGTTCGCACGAGCGGCGCCTAGGCGCCAGCCCCTTTCAAACAGTGAGTGCGAGAAGCGCGAAAGTCGCCAACCAGTGCGTGCCCATATAATGATCGGCCAGATGCGGCAGGCTTGCGGCGAGGTGATCGTCCGCTGCTGCGGCGGCGACAGATGCGATTGGATGGGCCGGCAGCGCAGCGGCGATCGAACGCCAGCACCAGGCACGGCTGAGGTTCAGGCCATCGAGATGCGCGATCTTCCCGTCGCTTCGGTCGGAGACAAGGGCGGGCGTGAACAAGGTGCGCGGCGCACCCAAGGCCGCTTCGGGCAGGAAGGCTTCGAACCAGCCGGCGAACTCATCGCCGAGCACCCGGCTCATCAGCAGCGCCTCCGAGAGCGCGGAGGAGAGAAATTCGTCACCGCCCGGCTCCCAAGCCTGACACGCGCGATCCTCACCAAACCAATGGCGCGCCCGCGCATCGATGAGCGAGACTAACGCCGCGTCGTGCTCGAGGCCCCAATCACGTGCCAGCGTCAGCGCAAAGGCGGTGTTGAAGTGGGTGCCGACGCGAATCGGATAGGTCAGCTTCGGTAGATGCTGGTGGAAGCGTTCGGCGAAGGCGCGCGCAAGCGGTTCCAGCGCGTCACCCCAGTCCGCCTTGTGCCGCACCGCCTCGCCATGCAGCGCCAGTGCCCACGCCCAGCCATAGGGTCGCTCGAATCCGGCGGCATAGGGACGGGCGAGCACCGCCAGTTCGCCCGCGACCTTCTCTGGCACCAGCATCTCGTCCGCACGGTCGCGGATATCACTCGCTTCGGCCAATTCCGGGAACATGCGCGCGATGGTCAGCAGCTGCCACCAGCCATGCACGCAGCTGTGCCAATCGAAGCTGCCGTGAAAGATCGGGTGAATCTCGTGCGGCTCGCGCAGGTCCTCCGGCCCGTTCAGCACCTGATCGAGCTTGTAGGGGTAACGCTGACCGACATGGCCGAGCGTGAGCCGGGCAAAGCCGGCGGCGATCTCAGGCTTCAAGGTCACGCGACGATCCACCACAGCAGGAGAAGGTTGAACACGAGCAATGGCAGCGCCGTCGGCACTTGCGCGCGGATCACGCCGTTGCGGTCCTTCAGCTCGAGCAGCGCCGCCGGCACCAAATTGAAGTTCGCCGCCATGGGCGTCATCAGCGTGCCGCAGAAGCCGGCGAGCATGCCGACGGCTGCGACCGGCGCGGGATCGGCACCATAGTTTTGCACCAGCAGTGGAATGCCGACCGCCGCTGCCATCACCGGAAAGGCGGCAAAGGCGTTGCCCATCACCATCGTGAACAGCGCCATGCCGAGCCCGAAGGCGAGCACGGCGCCAAGCACGCTGCCCGTCGGGATCGCGACACCGACGAGGCGGCCGACCACCTCTCCAACGCCAGCGAGCGCGAAAACGGCGCCGAGGCTCGCCAGCATCTGCGGCAGCGC
>NZ_LSKH01000125.1:0-1415 GCF_001557395.1 Sphingomonas sp. CCH5-D11
CCCGGCACCCCCTACCGCTATCACATCGCCAACACCCCAGTCCCCGACCCAGCCTCCCGCCGCCAGCAAGGCGGCGTCCACGGCTGGAGCATCGTCCCCGACCACAGCTACCCGTGGCGCACCCCGGAATGGCGCGGCCGTCCCTGGCACGAGATGGTCGTCATGGAGCTCCACGCCGGCACCCTCGGCGGCTTCAGCGGTGTCCTGCAACGCCTCCCCGCCCTCGCCGCGCTGGGCGTCACGGCGATCCAGCTCATGCCGATCAACGCCTTCGCCGGCGACCGGGGCTGGGGCTATGACGGCGTCCTCCCCTATGCCGTCCACGAGGCGTACGGCACGCCCACAGAACTACGCGCCCTCATCGACGCCGCGCACGAACTCGGCCTCAGCGTCTTCCTCGACGTGGTGTACAATCACTTCGGCCCCGACGGTAACTATCTCGGCCTCTACGCCGACCGCTTCTTTCACCGCGACGTCGCCACCCCTTGGGGCGGCGCGGTCGCCGTCGACGAGGCGCCCGTCGCCCGCTTCTTCATCGACAACGCCCTGATGTGGCTGAAGGACTATCGCTTCGACGGCCTCCGCCTCGACGCCGTCCACGCCATCGACAACCCCCAGTTCCTCGACAAGATGGCCGCCGAGATCCGCGCCGCCCTCCCGGACCGCCACGTCCACCTCGTCCTCGAGAACGAGCAGAATGACGCCGCCCGCCTCCGCTCCGACGCCTACGACGCGCAATGGAACGACGATTTCCACAACGTCCTCCACGTCCTCCTCACCGGCGAGACCAGCGCTTATTACGGCGACTTCGCGGACGAACCCGCCGAGCGCCTCGCCCGCTGCCTGTCGGAAGGCTTCATCTACCAGGGTGACCCCTCGCCCAACCACGACGGCAAGCCCCGCGGCACCCCGAGCGCCCACCTCGCGCCGATCCGATTCGTCAGCTTCCTCCAGAACCACGATCAGGTCGGCAACCGCGCACTCGGCGAGCGCCTCACGCTCCTGACGGATCCCGCCAAGCTCCGCGCCGCCACCGCGCTGATGCTGCTAGCGCCGCAAATCCCGCTTCTCTTCATGGGCGAGGAGGAAGGCAGCGAGAGCCCGTTCCTGTTCTTCACCGACTTTCACGACGACCTTGCCGACGCCGTCCGGGAAGGTCGCCGTAAGGAATTCGCCAAGTTCGAAGCCTTCGCCGACGAAAAGACGCGCGAAACGATCCCCGACCCCAATGCGCTATCGACCTTCGAAGCCTCGATCCCGCAGCCCGGCCCCGATGCCGGCACATGGCGCTCCTTCTACCAGACCCTCCTACACCTCCGCCGCGACCACATCGCCCCGCGCCTTTCCACCCCAAAGCAGCACCCCGTCGAAGGCCGGGGCCCAGTCGGGAAAGCCGAAGGAGAATCCACCCCGCT
>NZ_LSKH01000126.1:0-24852 GCF_001557395.1 Sphingomonas sp. CCH5-D11
GAAGGGGGTCCCTTTTGCACGCCGATAGGGGGTCCTTTTTGGACGCCGATTGACAGGCGAGCACATTGGCAGCTAATTCGAGCACGGTGCCACGCGCCAGTGGCAGATAGCGTGAGCAGGAAATAGCGCTGTTGGCGAGCAGACACCGCTACGATTGCAAGCCCCTACACCTACCCGGGCGAGCCCATGCTAAGGAGCCGTTGAGAGCATCTATCGGGCAAGCCGATCGAGGCGGCCGCCTCGCCGGCTTCGGCGCCGACCTCCGAAGCAAAGGGCAGGCTGTACTCCCGCCCGATCGGAAACCGCCTACCTCCCACGACGATCGCGTCGCCGCGAGCGTCGAGGGTCGATCCTAGCGGCAGGACCGGCGTCAGGACGGTGGAGCCGACGCGGACCTGAAGGCAGCCATCCTTCACGAAGAAGGTGCCATAATCCCGTGTGGCGTTCCGCAACCGGTTCGCGGCCTCCGGCAGCTCGGTCACGACCGTCACGCCCGAGCTTTGGCCAACCGCGAACGGCCATACCTTCTTCTCCCGGTCAGCGTTACAGGCGGCGAGCGCCCCTAACGCCAACATCATCGGGACCGCTCGGGCGCTCAAGGCACCAATAGCCCTTGGGTGGTGTGGATCAGGAAGGGAACCCTGTCGTTCACCCGATCGATCGGCATATATGAGAACGAACAAGCGCTCCCGGTGCAGGGACGCCCATAAGCGTCGGTGCTGCCTCCCTTGAGAATGCCATAGGCGACGATCTCGTACGAGCCGTTCGGGTATGAGAATACAGGCGCCCCGCTGTCGCCGCCGAAGGCGATCACCTGCTGGCTCGATCCGCTGACCTTCACGAAGCTCGAATAACTCACGCCTCGATCATCGGTGCCCGACACCGAGCTTGACTGGACGGTGCCGCAGGTGAAGCCGGTCGTCATGCCGCTCTTGCACACGGGCATTCCGATATAGTGGTTCGAGTTGTAGGACGACTGCTTGAGCGTACCCCGGGTGGTGAAATAGCCATCTCCATAGAAGCCCGGAACCGTGTTCACGTAGGACGGGTAATCGGTCACCGCCTTGGAGTTCTGGAAATAGACCCAGTACCCGGTGCTAAGGCCGACCACCGGATGATAACGGAAATCATAGAGGTCGCCATAACGCGTCTCCGTTGCGGCCGGCAGTTGCACCAGGTGGC
Source organism: Sphingomonas sp. CCH5-D11 (assembly GCF_001557395.1). Lineage (NCBI taxonomy): Bacteria > Pseudomonadati > Pseudomonadota > Alphaproteobacteria > Sphingomonadales > Sphingomonadaceae > Sphingomonas > Sphingomonas sp. CCH5-D11. The sequence continues at coordinate 1,183 of NZ_LSKH01000126.1, forward strand.
TACCATCGGACCCGACCACGTAGGGCGGGTTCGTCCGGCAGTGGGCGGCGGTCAGGATCGAGTCCCGGCCGTTGCTGTCCCTTCCGGCGAAACCGTAACTACAGGTCGCGCGCCCGGTCGAGTCGACCAGCTCCCATCCGCCATAGACCGCATCGCCTGGCCGCACGTTGGTCTGGAAGGTTTGTAGAATCGGCCCCACCTCGACCTTCACGGCCGAGCGCAACGTCGGGGGGATCAAGCCCCGGGCCGTCTGAGCAGCCGCTTGGTCTTTCACCGTGACGACATAATTCTGGCTTCTCGGCTCGAAATACGTCTCGAAGGGAAGCTTGGCGGCGGTGATGGCCTTCAAGATCGCATCCAGGTCCTGCTGCGCCGCCGCGAGCGATTTGGTCGCGTTGCGCAGCTGCACATAGCGCCGCAGCTTCGCCGGAATCTGATCCAGGAACGCCTTGCGCTCGTCCTGGCCGGTGAATGCGACGATGATCTTGAACGTCGGCGTGTGCTCCACCCACAGGCCCGCGAAGCCGTCCGGATCGCTGGCGACCGCGACGTCCACGATTTGCTGGACATCGCGGAGGACGTCGACACGCTCTGCCGCCTCCGCGGCCGAGATACCGTATTGCTGGGCTAGGTACTCGACCTGGAGGTCCTTGCCCGACCCCTTGGAGTTTTGCGGTGTCGGGAGTGGGGGAGCCTTCATCTCCTGCGCCGCGAGCGGCGTGGTGCAGAGAAGGGCCGAAATGACGGTAAGCAACGTACGCATGCATTCTCCTGATGACGATCATCTACAGCATGGACGGCCCGACCGTTGCGGCGGACCACCCAAGCCCGACTCACCATGAGTGCGGAACAAAGGGTGAACGATTTAGAATCCTACATTGCAAGCCCTTTTTGCAGGTCCGACCTGCGCTTCTCTGAAACGAGGGCGTATGAGAGAGCCCGCCTCGCTGTCGGCGTAAAGCGGGCGGCGAGGCGGGCTTTTCCCAGAATTTGTTCCCAATTCACTTTTCCCGAAATGGCTCGACCTCGACGGGAAATCGAGAAAGGATCAGGCGGCTTCCAAGGTCGGGATACGCGCGATGATATCGGCATCCTTCACGGCCTGCACGCGCAGGTCGTAATTGCGCTGCATGTTCACCCACATTTCGGGCGTGGTGCCGGTGAGCTTGCCGATCCGAAGCGCCATAGTCGGGGTGACATCCTGCTTTTCAGCGAGGATATCGTAGAGGGTCTGCCGCGACACCTCGATCAGCCTGGCGATCTCCGCCTTGGGCTTGTTGAGCGCGGGCAGAATGTCCTCCCGCAGCAGCTCACCGGGGTGCATCGGGGCAAGGCCGGATACGAGCTGGTTCATCATCTGTCTCCTGTCCGGGCCGATCCCGGATCATCATGCGTCTCTGTGTAAGTCCTATGTGTAAACTAAAGCCTTACATGTCAAGCAATGACTGACAGATTTTTAGGAGGGGGGACACCCTCCTAGTGATAGTCCTCGATGTTCACGTCGATCGCATCGCCGTCATCCCAAGCCCATGTGACCCGGTAATTGCCGCTGGCATCGACCGCATATCGTTTGGGCTTGGTGCTCAACCCATGAAAGCGAAAGCCCGGAACATTCATGTCCTCGGGCTTCGTGGCAGCATCCAGCGTGAGCAGGATGCGGCGAACGCGGTTGTGGTTCTGGACGGGAAGTTTTGAGCCATCTCCCTTGGTGGCGAAGGCTTCGAGCGCCTTGCTGGTGTATGTTTTAATCATAGACACATTGTAAGGCATTTCCTGACATTTGTCAAGCATTACCTTACACTCTGCCGAAAACGATTCTTCGACAGCGACCCTACCGCCCGAACCCGATATCCGGCCCGTCACGTCCACGCTGACGGTCTAGCTCCTGCTCTCGCTGCCGATCGCGCCCACGCTGCCCCGATTGGTCCAGCTCAATCGCCGGCACCTGGTCGCGCTGGGGTGACTGGTCGAGCGCCGGCACCGCCCCGAACCCGCCCTCGCTGCTGGTCTGTAGCCCCGATCGCATCGCCCGCGCTGCGCCCTGGACCAAGCTGGACATGCCCTGCATCGCTAGATCGGCACGCTCGCGGAGTTGGTGGGACCACTCCCGTATCCGCTCCTGACCACGCTCGATGTAGAAGCCCAGCCCCCGCTTCTCCATGATCGCCTCGTTCATCTGCCCGCGCGGGGTAACGGCGTGCGGCTCCTTGCCGGCCGCGATCTGCTCGGCCGACGCGCGCCGCTCGATCGCGGCCGACGCATGGCCCATCTTCACGGTCGGTTCGATATCCAGCCCCTGACGCTCGTAACTGCGGTGATCGACCCGCTCGGCTACCTGGGCGTGTTCCAGCGCGCTGTTGACCATCCCGGCCCACCGCTCGCGGATCGCCTCCACCTCCACCGAGGCCGTCGAGCGCTCGTACGACCAGTCTCAGAACCGAAAACTTCCCGCACCGCCCGCGCCCTCGTCAAAGACGATAAGCATCCCGGCTACGGCCAAACGGGCAAGGCGGCCCTCAGGCCACGCTTACAGCTTGTCTTGCTCGCAATCAGCGTAGATTCCTGCTCACGCTTGGTGAGAACGGGCGACCGCGCGTGCTCGCGCTCAACGACGCTGTGCTCGCATTCAGCGTAGCTTGCTCGATATCGGTGCCCTCATGCTCACATTGGGGTCACGACACGAAAGTGAGTTTTGCGTACGCTAGGAGCGAACAGAACGTGTCCGTAAACCCGTTGCGCGCCGATCTTGTCCGGCAAGCCGTCAAAACCGTGCGCTGCCGGACACTCTGACGCTGACCGGCATACCAGCGTTTGACGGCGACGGCAGGAACCGCCCAAATCCTGCCGTTCAGTAAATCGTCTCGGCGTTTCGAAACCGGCCATTTGCCGTGCAGAAATATTCCCGCTTTCCCATGTACGACGGGCTGTTTTGAGAAAACTCAATCGGGAACAGATTTCGAGAAAGTAGCTCCCCTAGGCGCATCAAGAGAACGATCCTGCCCAGCTTTCTCGCTGCGCCTTCCCAATCGGGAATAGGCGGCGAGCAGACAGCATTATTGCGGAGCCGATCATACGTGTTAGGCGTGTACGCATGACCAATACATACATGGCACTGGCGCTATCGTTAGCAGGACAGTCTCTTGGCTATCCCGTTTATGTTCATGTCGAAGAGGGGGTATGCCATTTTCAAATCCAAGATATGGTCATGTCGAAAGAGCGAGAAGTTCGCGATTGGTTAAGAGAATTGCCAGATAAGCAACGGAAAATCGATTTGGTTTCAGACGACAAGCGGGCAGCTAGTTGCGTTCGTAAGGCTGAAGCGATCGTGCGGCGATCTGGGTTCTTCCATATCGCTGTGCGCCGAGGTACAATGAACGACTACCCAGATGGCTTGCGGCCGGGAAAGTAAAAGCGACATATCGAAGGCTGCCGCCGCAACGGGAGGGATAGTCACTTTCCCATTTCTCGATCCCATGCGAGACGGGATCGCTATGCTTTGGGGTGTCATTCCGCCCCCAACCGGACCCGGCTACCAGCGGCACGTTTTTCAACAGCCCCTAGGGTTTCCAAGAGATAGCACATTCATTTGTAAACAGCGGAAGAGCCGTGCCGACCGGTGTCGCCCGGCTCCTCTATTTCTAACGCCGCGGCGTCCGCTCAGTGGCGCGCTCGGCCTGCAAACAGAGTTGCCAAGGAATTTGAACAGCGGGACGCGTGGATTGTCGGCTGCGTAGCCAGCTGCGAGCGATTGGACGCAATGGAAGAGTGCGCAGTCGCGCCGAGGGGCGTGTGGCATTCGTTCACTCCAGATTGGAGGGGTGTTCGCCGGCCGTGCGTAATGGATGTGAGGACGGCGGAGGAATGACCATGGACATGGATTTAGACAGCGCGTTGCGCCGCCTTGGCGAGCAACCGCTTGATCCCCGGCTCGCTGAACTGGAAGGCGAAGTCATGCGACTGATCGCGGCGGAGCGCCGCGCGGGTGGCGTAGTGGCGCTGCGATCCGGCATGCTGGCAGCGCTAGGCGCAGTCGCCTTGGGAGTGGTGGGCGGCGGATTGTCGTCCACAGCGGCGACTGCGCAGGTGCCGACGCTAACACCCTTCGGGCCTGCCATGCCGCTAGCGCCTTCGACCTTGCTCGCGTTCCAGTGACGAGCGGCGACCGGAGGGCGATGCTGATCGCCATCATCGCGTTCGTGGCGGCGGTCGCAGGCGTTTGGGCTGGACGTGAGTTGTTCCCGTCCCCGCCAAGCCCGGGCGTTGAGCTTCACAGCTTGCTCCACGACGGGCTCGAGCTAGACGAAGCTCAACGGACTAAGCTCCAGGCGCTGGAGTCTCACTTCGCCGTTCGAAGGCGTGCCTTGGAGCTGGAGCTCAGAGCCGACAACGCCCGGCTCGCCGCCGCCATCGAGGCCGAACATGGTAACGGGCCGCAGGTCGCGGCGGCCGTCGATCGTTCGCACGGCGCGATGGGTGAGCTCCAAAAGGAGACGTTGAACCATATGTTCGCGATGCGGCAGATCCTGCGGCCGGATCAGACGACGGCGTTCGACCGCGCGGTGGTGAAGGCGCTGACCGCAGACGCGCGGTGAGCCTCGATCTCGCGGCCTGCACGGACGGCGAACTCGCCGCCTTGACGCTCGGCGGACGTCAGGCTGCGTTCGCTGAGATCATGCGGCGGCACCAAAAACCGGTCTACCGCCTGATCCGCTCGCATATCGGCGACGCCGAAGAGGCGCTTGACCTCACTCAGGAATGCTTCGTGGCCGCCTTTCAGAACTTGCGAAAGTATGACGGAGAGCGACCGCTCGCTGCGTGGCTGACCCGCGTGGCGATCAACAAGAGCCGCGACTGGCACAGGCGGCGGCGCATACGCCAGATACTATCGTTCGCCTCTTCGCTGCCGCCCGAGACCATGGAGAGTGGGCGGGACGAGGCGCCAGGTGCCGACGCGGTAACCTTCGATCGCGCAGAGCTTGCGCGGCTTTCGCGCGCGGTGTCCGAGCTGCCGGCCACGCTCAAGGAGACGCTTTTGCTGCGGACCGTGGAAGGACTGTCCCAGGGGGAGACCGCGGCCGCGCTGGGGATCAGCGGCAAGGCCGTGGAGATGCGACTCCGGCGCGCGCGTGAAAGATTGTCGAAAAATCTCGACTTAGTGTGAGGGGATGGGCCGGTTCGCGCGTAGTGAAAGGTAAGGTCGGCGGCCCTCCCCCGGGTCGCCGGCCGCAAGCCATGAACTTGGAGCGAAGGAACGGCATGAGCCGCAAACTGAACCGGCGCGACGTAATGCGCGGAACCGCCGCGCTCGGCGGCACCTTGGCCATGTCGGCCTACTTGCCAGCTTGGGCGCAACCTGTGTCGCGCGGTATCGCCAAACCCCTGCCGACCGTGTCGGGCACAAACATCGCGCTGACCATCGACCGAATGAAGCTGGTCATGGACGGGATCACCACGCCCGCGATCGGGGTAAACGGCACGGTCCCGGCACCACTCGTCCGCCTCAAAGAGGGCCAGAAGGTCCGCCTTGCGGTGACCAACAACCTCGACGAAGATAGCTCGATCCACTGGCACGGGCTCATTCTGCCGTTCCAAATGGACGGCGTACCCGGGATCAGCTTCCCCGGCATCAAGGCGCGTTCGACCTTTGTGTACGAGTTCCCGATCTTGCAGTCCGGCACCTACTGGTATCACAGCCACTCGGGCGAGCAGGAGCAGGCAGGACTCTACGGACCCATCGTGATTGATCCGGCGGGGGCCGACCCAGTCGCGTTCGACCGCGAGCATGTGATCGTCCTCTCCGACCATAGCGAAATGACGGGCGAGGAAATCTTTCGCAAGCTCAAGCAGATGGGCGGCGCCTATTTCAACTATCAACGCCCGACGCTGAGTGGGCTGCTGGCCGGCCGCGAAATGCGCCTTAAGGATCGCCTCGATTGGGGGCAGATGCGGATGGACCCGGCGGACATCGCGGACGTCACTGGTTCGACCTACACCTTCCTGGTCAATGGCTTTGGACCTTACGACAACTGGACGGGTCTCTTCCGACCGGGCGAGCGGGTTCGGCTGCGCATCGTCAATGCCGCGGCGCAGACGAACTTCAACGTGCGCATCCCTGACCTGCCGATGACGGTGGTGCAGGCCGACGGCCAGAACGTCCGGCCGGTAACCGTGGACGAATTCCAGATCGGCGTCGCGGAAACCTTCGACGTGATCGTGACGCCCGAGGACCGCGCCTACAGCTTCGTTTCCGAGGCGATCGACCGATCCGGCATGGGGCGCGCGACACTGGCCCCGCGCGAGGGCATGATCGCCCCGGTCCCGCCGCTCCGCCCACGCACGTTGCTGACCATGACCGACATGGGCATGGACATGAGCGGCATGAGCGGGATGGAGGGGATGTCCGGTATGGCGGACGAGAACCCGGTCGCAAAGCGCGGGCCGGATCCCACGTTGATGCAGAATGCCTCGCGCAACCTGTGGAAGCTCACCGGGTGGAAAGAGCCCACCGATCACGGAACGAAGGCGATAGGCGCTGCGATGGCCAGCATGGCTGGGATGGGGGGCGACCAGATGAGCGGCGCTATGCCTGGGATGGACCATAGCCAAATGGCGGCGGGCGCTGCCGGGATGGCGGGCATGGACCATGGTCAGATGAGCAGCGGCGGCATGGCCGGGATGGATCATGGGTCAGGCGGCAGCATGGACATGAACATGCGCAACCCCAAGAACGCGCCCGGCGTCAAGATGGGGCCGGGAGTGCAGACCATCTCGCCGATGCCGAAGGACCGCACGGGCGAGCCGCCGCAGGGGCTGGAGGACGCGGATCATCGCGTGCTCACTTATCGCGATCTTGTCGCGCTCGACCGCAACCCGGACGTTCGCGCCCCGTCGCGTCAGTTGGAGATCCACCTGACGGGCAATATGGAGCGCTACATGTGGGGCTTTGACGGCCAGAAGATGAGCGACCCTGCCGACCCCATCCCGTTCCGCAAGGACGAGCGCGCGCGCGTCACCCTGGTCAATGACACGATGATGCCGCACCCAATTCATTTGCACGGCCACTTCTTCGAGCTGGTGACCGGACATGGCGACTTCGCGCCTCGCAAGCACACGGTGAATGTGGCGCCCGGCGGTAAGATGACATTCGACGTAACGGCCGATGCGCCCGGCGACTGGGCGTTCCACTGCCACAATCTCTATCACATGACCGCGGGGATGATGCGTGTCGTGACGGTTCGCCCGATGGGCGAGGAGAACCGCGATGCAGCCTAAGTTCCTCTTGATCGCCGGCGGCGCGGCGCTTGGCCTCGCAACGCCGGCGGCCGCGCAGATGGACCATTCCAACATGCCCGGCATGAAGATGCCGCCGCCAAAGGCGCCAGCGGTAAAAAAGCCTGCCGCCAAGAAGCCCTCAGCGACCAAGCCCGCCGTGCACAAGGAGTCCGCGAAGCCTGCCGCCAGGTCGACACCGCGCGCGAAGGCGGGATCGGGGGCCAAGCCTGCCGCAAGTCGGTCCGCCAAGCCTCCGGTCGGTGGACCGGCTGTTGCTGATCCTCACGCCGGTCATGACATGTCCGCCATGCCCGGTATGAATATGCCTGAAGCCAAACCTGATGCCAGTTCGGGGCACGACATGTCCGCGATGCCAGGTGCGTCCGGCGGCGCCAACCCCGCTGAGCCAGGTGCTATGCAAGGCATGGACCATGGATCGATGCCGGGAATGGGCCAAAGTTCGGGCGCGATGCAAGGCATGCCGGGACACGGCATGGGAAGCATGCCCTCAGCCACGGGCGCGGCGATGATCGGCACCAACCTTCAGGCCGGCACCGCTCCGCCGCCGCCCATCCCGACCGATCGGGCCGCGGACCAGGTCTACTCTGCCGCTGCTATGGCGCATTCGCAGCAGCATCTGCGGTCGATGCACGGCGGGCAGAATTTCTCCCAGGTCATATTCAATCTGGCTGAAGTCCAGATCCGGGACGGTCGCGATGGTTACCGGTGGGACGGCAGTGCCTGGTATGGGGGTGATATCAACCGGCTGGTGCTCAAGACCGAGGGCGAAGGGAATATCGGGGGAAGTCTGGAAGCGGCGGAGGTACAGGCGCTTTATTCGCGCGCCATTGGCCCATACACCGATATACAGCTTGGCGTCCGCTACGATTTCAAGCCCAACCCCTCGCGCGTCTATGCGTCGGTCGGCTTCGAAACGCTGGCACCCGGCTTCTTCGATGTCGAGGGCGCACTGTTCCTGTCCAACAAGGGCGACCTGCTGGGGCGCCTGGAAGGTTATTACGATCAGCGGATCACGCAGCGGCTGGTTCTTCAGCCACGCGCCGAACTCAACTTCGCCGCGCAGGACGTGCCGGAAATCGGCATCGGCTCAGGCCTTTCCACGGCCGAACTCGGTCTGCGTCTCCGCTACGAGATCAGGCGCGAGTTCGCGCCCTATGTGGGCATATCGTACGACCGCAGCTTCGGGGACACAGCCCGCTTCGCGCGCGCCGAAGGCCAGGGCGCGGCGTCGACCAGCCTCGTTCTGGGCATTCGCACATGGTTCTAAGGCCAACTAGTCTTGTTGCGTTGGCCAAGGCCAAGAAGGAGAAATCGATGTTCAAGGCAGTAACGCTTCTGGCTCTGGCCGCGATGTCGGCGAGCCCCGCTTTGGCTCAGCAGGGCATGGACCACTCGAAAATGCAAGGCATGAACCACGACAACATGCCTGGCATGAACACGCCCTTCATGCCCGCCGAAATGGCGATGCATGAAAAGATGATGAAGGCCAAGGGCGCTAATGCGAGCGAGACGTGGGTCCGCAAGATGATCGAGCATCACCGCGGTGCGATCGCCATGTCGCAGATCGTTCTCCGGGAGTCGCCCGATGCGAAGACCCGGCAAATGGCTCAGAAATCGATTGCCGAGCAGAACAAGAGCATCGGTGAACTCCAGGCGATGCTCCGGTCGATGGGCAAGCGTCCTCAGTAATAAGCCTCATTCCTCCCGCCCCCAGCGAGCAACGGGAGGAATGACCAAGGAGATTCTTCCATGAAGTCAGCGTTGCGATTTGCGCTTACTGCCGCAGCCTTGTTGGTTCCGGTTGCCGCCAGCGCGGCTACCCCGATCGTTATGCACCGCGACCCCGGCTGCGGCTGTTGCGCCAAGTGGGCGGCGCAGGTGCAGCAGCAGCTCGGCCGGCAGGTGCGCGTCGTCGATGATTCTAACCGCCCGGCGCTGCAGAAGCGCGCGGGCGTTCCCGCGGACCTCTCGTCCTGCCACACCGCGATCGCCGATGGCATGGCTTTCGAGGGCCACGTGCCGATCGCCGACATGAAGCGGGCTCTTGCGACCCGGCCCAAGGGCGTGCGGGGCCTGGCGGTCGGCGGTATGCCGCTCGGCTCGCCGGGAATGGAAGTGCCGGGCGTCAAGGCGCAGGCCTATGACGTGGTCGCCTTCGGCACCGGCGGACGCCGCTTGTTCGCCCGCCACGGCAGCTGATCGGCGATTTTTCTGGTTAGGGCCGGCAGGACGCGCCTGCCGCTGCCAGCGTGACTCCTCCATCCAGTTCGCGTCGAAGCAGACGAAAAGTCTCACGGAAAGAGCTAGTGGGCGGGTGAGGGGAGAAGGCGGGCGTGCGTAAACGGGAATGGATGAACACGGATCAAGGGGTCAGGTGATGGGCGGCAAACGAGGCGGGACCTTCGCTATACTTCTTGCGGTTGCAATATCAGTCAGCACGTCGGCATCGGCGCACGAAGATCACAATGCGCTCGGGGCGGGTCCCGGGCCGGTCGCTAACAGCGCAGCCGAGACGCAGAAAGCAGATGGGGCGGACGCTGGCGACGGCCACATGGGCATGGGCTCTATGTCGACTGTGGACATGAACATGGGTGGCCGCGACATCGCCGGCGACGACATGGACATGGGCGGCATGCACGAGGAGACCGCCAACAAGAACAAGAGTTTCGGCGAACGGCTTGTGAGCTGGCTGGGCCGGCTGCACACCATGGTCATTCATTTTCCCATCGCCATGTTCATCGGCGCGTTCGGGTTAGAGCTGTTCGGGTTATGGCGCCGCAACCGGGACTATCAGCATGTCGCACACATAATGCTGGTGGTCGGCGCGCTGGGAGCGATCGCAGCGGCGTTCCTGGGCTGGTTCGCAGGCGGGTTCTACCTGACCGACCGCAACCCTATCCTGATGACGCATCGCTGGCTCGGAACATCGATCGCGGTCTTCGGCGTCGTGCTGGCTTGGATGGCAGCCCGCCACCGCAAGGGTCCCGAGCGGTCGCGGTCGTTGTATTGGGTGGTGCTTGGCCTGATGACGCTCGCGATCTCAATTCAGGGGTTCCTCGGCGGAACCTTCATGCATGGCGGAATAAACCACTTGGCGTTCTGAGGGGCCCGACGCTTAGTAGCCGCTCGCGTGTTGGCGCGGTTCGAAGGAGAATGCGGCAGCGCCGACCTTCGTGCCGTAGGATGCCGCCAGCGATCCCGGCTCCGCTCGGGCGTGTCGAGGAACCCCGACCCTGATAATAGCACACTGTCTCGATGCACTCGCGCGCGAGCCACGGGATCGTGGTACGGGATCATCGAACGGAGAAAGGCCGTGTCGCCGATCGTCGTGTGGATACGAATAAGCGCGAAGCAGCCGAAGAAGATGACAAGCGAGCCGGCGATCAGCGCTTTGTTGGCGGTGTTCGCTCGTCGCACCGCCAATGGCTCCCGCTACGTCGGCGGTACGCTCCGAGCGGAATACAGCCCGGCGAGGGCGGATGACAATCCACTGTCGCGGTCGCGCAACAGGTTATGAATTGCGGTCGCAGCGATCGCCGCTTGTCCGGCTGCGACGCTGATCTGATCGAGCCCTTCCACGACGTCGCCGACTGCGTAGAGACCCTTAACCGAGGTTTGTTGGTGGGCATTGGTTAGCACGCACCCGGATTCGCTGAGCTGTGCTCCGAGCAAAGAGGCAAGCCGCGTCCGAGGTGATGAGCCGAGTGCGGGGTAAAGCGTGTCGAATTGTAGCTCCAAGCCATTGGCCAGCCTCACCTCGACACACTCGCCAAGACGCAACTGCCCGACAGGCGAGGGGGCGACATCAATGCCCTGCTGGTCCAGCTTGGCAAGTTCGGTCGGCCCAAGATCGAGCGAGCGTTCGGCCAGAAGCGTGACCTTGGCCCCATAAGCCCTCAGGAATTCGGCTTCTTCAGCACCATGACCATCGCCGCCGAGCACCGCCACGTTCATGCGCCGGGCCTCATAACCATCGCAGATCGGGCAATAGCGGAGAAGCCCACGCGCCACGCCGATGTCATGCATCGCATCAGGCATCTCGGGACGCCGGTTGACGACGCCCGTCGCAAGGACAACGGTCCGCGCATACAGGACGTTCAGTTCGCAGCTTGCCGAGAAGTGGTCGCCTGACGCGACGATTGCGTCAATCTCACCTCTCTGGACCGTACCGCCATATTCGCGCAGCTGAGCCTGCAATCGCGCAAGAAACGCGACGCCGGAAATGCCTCCGGGAAATCCTGGCAGGTTGCGCGAGTGCGGGATGGAGGCGACGCGCCCTGCCGCCGCGTCATAGACGACGCAGCTCCTGAGAAACCGCGACAGATAGATCGCGGTCATGAGGCCCGCTGGACCGCCGCCCACAATCAGACAGTCGATGACCTCCTCGGGGTCGCCCGTCCAGCCTTGATCGGTCAATCGCAACCTCATCATTACCCCGCGCATGCGCCCGTCCAGGCCCGCGGCCACAGTTCGTCTCGAGAGGAGACGCGGTGAAAAGCGCCCCATGCTCCCTTCTGAATACGCGCCGCCACCGCCGGCCCCTCATCGAGAGCGGTGCGTCGGCACGAAAAAGATCGTGAGGGGTGACCCGCCCGGCTGCGTAATACAGGTGAACCCAATCGAAATGGAGATTACCCTGATGCGTCGCTTGTTCATCACGACTGCCGCCGCGGCCTTATTCTTCGCAGGCGGCGTGGCGAACGCGCACCCGAAGCTGGTGTCCTCCAGCCCCGCCGCCAACGCGGCCGTCGCGACCCCCGAGAAGATCAGCCTTCAGTTCAGCGAGAAACTCGTGCCGGCTTTCTCCAAGGCCGACCTTACCATGGCAGCGATGCCGGGCATGGCGGCCATGAAAATGCCCAGCAGCGCCGCAGTCGGCGCCGATGGCCGGACGCTCACCATCACCCCGAAGCAGCGTCTCCCGCGTGGACGCTACAGCGTCGACTGGCAGGTCGTCTCTGGCGACACACATAAAATCACCGGCAGCTACAATTTCACGGTGAAGTGAGCGAATGCTCGACTGGCCGACCGTCGCCATCCGCTTGGCGTTGTACCTGGTCCTGGCGGCGCTGTTCGGCCTGTCGGCCTTCAGCCTCTACGGCCTTCGCCTTGGCGAGCGCGATGATGCAATCGCGCTGCGGCCTTGGCTCACGGCAAGCGCGGCGCTCGGGTTGCTTCTCTCGGCCGCTGGCCTGATCCTCATGGCCTCGGCGATGGCCGGATCTCCGTTCTGGCCGATCGATCAGGCTGCTGCGGCCGCGCTGCTCGGAGGGTCGGCGGTTGGCACCGCCTGGAAGGTGCGTATGGTGGCGCTCGTCATCGCCGGCGGTGCAGCCCTGCTGGCGCGAGGCAGAGCATCATGGCTGGCTATGGCCATGATTGCGGCAGCCGCGGCATTGGCGACACTCGCGTGGAACGGGCATGGTGCCGCGAGCGAGGGAAGCACGGGATGGCTTCACCTCACTGCGGACATCCTCCATCTCCTTGCTGCCGGTCTGTGGGTCGGGGCGCTGTTCGGATTGCTTCTCCTGATGGCGCGGCGCGCCGAGGAGATCGATGCTGCGCACCTTCGGCTGACCCATCGCGCCCTGCACGGGTTTGGCTCCGTTGGTACGCTCGTTGTTGTTACCCTGGTGGTAACTGGTTTGATCAATAGTTGGCTGCTCGTCGGGCCGACCAATTTCACGGCCTTGGGGACGACACTCTACGGCCTGCTGCTGCTCGCCAAACTGGTCTTGTTCGCAGCGATGCTGGGGCTCGCTTCACTCAATCGTTTCCGCCTCACGCCGGCCTTCGAGCGCTCGATTGCCATGAACGACCATGGCGGGGCGCTTACGGCGCTGCGGGCCAGCCTTGCGGTCGAGACAGCCTGCGTGATCGGCATCCTGGCGCTCGTGGCATGGCTAGGCACCCTCGCGCCACCCGCGTCGGGCATGTAAGCGCTATGGACCAACCGTCCACGCAAGCGCCGCTCAGGCCTTCCACCTTCTTTTACCCACTTACGCGGCTTAACCCTCGCCTCCCAAGACACCCCCCGCTTGGACTGAGCTTACGTGTCCGACGCCCTAAGTCGCCCACAGGCGCTTGCGGGAAGGCCGCGTCGCGCTGCAAAGCTGGGCGTGCGAGAGGGTTGGTCCGGGTGGGCCTGTCAGTGTTTTCAGAGATGAATGAACAAGGGTGGCAAAGTCATGAACGATGGCAAACGCAGTGAAGCCGGCAGCGGCCAGGGTGGCGAAGTCGTCCTCATCACGGGCGCGAGCGGCTTCATCGCGGCCGCGTTGATCGCCAAGCTTAGCGAGCGCTACACGGTTGTCGGCCTTGATCGTGCCGGTCCTCCAGACCCGCCGCCGCCCGCGGCGGCAATCGACTTCGATCTCGGCTCTGACGAGGCGGTGGGCGCCGCGCTCGAAGAGGTGCGCGCGCGGTACGGCAACCGCATCGCCTCTGTGATCCACCTAGCCGCCTATTACGATATTACGGGCGATCCCAATCCGCTCTATGACAAGGTCACCGTGCAGGGCACCCGCCGGCTGATTGACGGGCTGCAATCGTTCGAGGTCGAGCAATTCGTCTTCGCCAGCACGATGCTGGTTCATAAGCCGACTTCCACACCCGACGAGCGCATCAACGAGGACTCCCCGATCGGTGCGTCCTGGGCGTACCCACAGTCCAAAGTCGATGGCGAGGCGTTGCTGCATGAGCATCACGGGAACATCCCGGTCGTCTATATGCGCGCCGCCGGAGTTTACGACGACGACGGACGCTCGGCGTTTCTTGCGCAGCAGATATCGCAGATTTACGAGCACCGTCTGATCTCGCACTTTTATCCCGGCATGCTGTGTGCGGCACAGTCATCGGTGCACCGCGACGATTTGGCCGATGCCGTGCTTCGCCTGGTCGATCGGCGGCACGAACTTCCGGCGGAGCTGCCACTGCTCATCGGCGAGCCCGACGCGCCCGGCTATGCCGAGATCCAGGACATCGTCGGCGAGGCGCTCCACGGCGAGGGCTGGAAGACGATCCGGATTCCGCAGCCGCTCGCGAAAGCCGGGATCATCCTACAGAACGAAGCGCTCGGCAGCGACGACTTCATCCAGCCCTGGATGATCGACAGCAGCAACGACCACTATATCCTCGATATCTCCCGCGCGCGTTCGCTGCTCGGATGGGAGCCGAAACATAGTCTCCGCGACACGCTGCCCGCGATCGTTGCGGCGTTGAAGCGCCATCCGCGGGCCTGGTATCGGAACAACAAGCTCAACGAGAACCTGGTTGCCTGGCACGATAAGCCAGAGGCCGAACCTGTAGCGCCGAGCCATCAACCTACGGCGGCAGGCGCCGGGATGGCCGGTATGGATCACGGGGCTGTGGACCATAGTAGCATGGACCATGCAGCCATGGGGCACGGCCCTGGCGCGGCGGACATGGCGATGTCCGGCCACGGTGCACACGGCGATCACATGGCCATAATGGACCGGGACGAGCGCCGTGCGCGCTGGGCTCTTTACGCGAACATCGGTCTTGGGCTGTGGCTCGCCTCCAGCCCGCTCATATACGACTCCGTGACCACGCAGAGCGTCGGCGAGGCCGCGCGCTTCGTAACGATTGATCGCGGGTTGCCGTCGATTGAGTGGCGGGCGAACGCGCTGGCCATTAGCGATGTCGTCAGCGGCCTCGCCATCGCGCTGTTCGGTGCGCTGTCGCTGTCGGCCAGGACCAAGACCTGGGCGCAATGGGCGGTGGCGTTCGTCGGCATTTGGCTGTTCTTCGCCCCGCTAATCTTCTGGAGCCCGAGCGCTGCTCAGTACAACAACAACCTGCTCATCGGCTCGGCCGTGATTGCCCTGTCGGTGCTCGTGCCGATGATGCCGGGCATGAGCATGGCGGGCATGATGGACCCCAAGAACATCCCGCCTGGCTGGACCTATTCGCCGTCCACTGACGCGCAGCGGCTGCCGATCGTCGCCATGGGCCTGATCGGCCTTCTCACCTCGCGCATCCTGACCGCTTACCAGCTCGGGCACATCGATACAGCCTGGGAGCCGTTCTTCGTCGGATCGCTGACCGACCCGCGCAACGGCACTGAGGAAATCATCACTTCCGACATGTCGAAGGCGTGGCCGATCGCCGACGGCGGTCTCGGCA
Organism: Sphingomonas sp. CCH5-D11; assembly: GCF_001557395.1. Taxonomy (NCBI): domain Bacteria; kingdom Pseudomonadati; phylum Pseudomonadota; class Alphaproteobacteria; order Sphingomonadales; family Sphingomonadaceae; genus Sphingomonas; species Sphingomonas sp. CCH5-D11. The sequence continues at coordinate 16,621 of NZ_LSKH01000126.1, forward strand.
CCATCAGCTACGTGCTCGAGATCCTGATGGCAGTGATGGGAACCCGCGATCGCTGGCGCACCATGCCGTGGATGGTGACCTTCTTCGGCATTCTGGTCATCCCGCTCGGCGTCGTCAGCATCTACTTCATCATCAGCCAGCCGATCGTCATCGGCACGTGGAGCACGCTGGCGCTGATCGCCGCGCTCGCCATGCTGATCATGATCCCGTTCGCGCTCGACGAGGTGATTGCGATGGGTCAGTTCCTTCTCTGGGCGCGCCGGCAAGGCAAACCGCTGATCCGCACCTTCTTCCAAGGCGACGCGATCGCGGCCGGCGGAGAGGACACCTCGGACGCGATGGCCTCGCCAAGCACCTTCTGGGCGGACGCGAAGAAGGGTCTGACCCTGCCATGGACGCTGACTGCGAGCATCGTCATCGGCGTCCTGCTGATGCTCACCCGGGTATTGTTCGGCACGGAAGGCGGGATGGCGAACAGCGATCACGTTGTGGGTGCGCTGGTCATCACGGTCGCGATCATCGCCACAGCGGAGGTTGCCCGCGTGCTGCGGCTGATCAATGTCGCGTTCGGAGCCTGGCTCGTGGCCGCGCCTTTCCTCCTGGACGGCGTTGGTCACCTTGGTGCCGTGGCCTCGGTCGTAGCGGGCATTGCGCTCGTCGGCCTCAGCTTTCCAAGGGGGAAGCGCAGCGCCGAGCATTATGCAGGCTGGGACAAGTACGTGATCTGAAAGTATCCTCGATCACTGCTGGCTCCATTGCGGACCTTGATCGCGCATCGCACCGTCTCGCGTGCCTTCGTCGCCGCTTTCTTGCGTCGTTCAATCGGGACTGGTTCACGGTCACGATCTGTCGCCGGCGACGATCGCCCGTTGACGCGGCGATGTTCATCATCGGCTGCCTTGGTGATCGCGCCCTCCGCCCAATACTGCTAATGAGAGCTGTTCGCATAGTGCGCGACGAGTAAAGCTTGGAGACGATCACCCATATGCCGTCACTTCGGGTCGCGCTGATTAAGCCTGCACTCGCGCTGGTCGCGTCGCTTATGCTGCTGTTGATTCCCGCTGCGGCGACGGCCGATCCCGGCGACGTGCAAACCGCTTGGCGTCTGCTCGATTATATGGCGGTCGATTATGGCGGTGCGGTCGCCAACGGCGCGGTCACAAGTGCGTCCGAATACGCGGAGATGACGGAGTTCGCCGCAGGCGTGTCCACCCGCCTGCGCGCGCTCCCTGCGACACCTGAGCGGCAATCCCTGATCCAACGGGCTTCGCAGCTCCAAGGCGTGATTGCCCGCAAGGGCTCGGCCCAACAGGTCGCGGCGCTCGCCTACGGGCTCGCCGCCGATCTGCTCAAGGCCTATCCGGTTCCGCTCGCCCCGGACAAGACACCGGACATCTCCACAGCAGGAGCGGTTTTTCGACAATCCTGCGCGTCCTGCCACGGCATGACAGGCAACGGGCACGGTCCCGACGCCGCCAAGCTCGACCCGCCACCGATCGCCTTTACTGATGCCGAGCGAGCGCGCCAGCGCAGCGTGTTCGCGCTCTATCAGGTGATAAGCCAAGGCATCGACGGAACCGCGATGCAGAGCTTCGTCGATCTGTCTAGCGATCAGCGCTGGGCGCTCGCGTTCCGCTCCGGCAGCTTCGCCTCCACCGACGCACAAGCGGTCGAGGGTGAGCGGCTGTGGAAGTCGGACGCGAGCTTGCGGGCACGAATTCCCGACCTGAAAACCCTGGTCGCGCTCACCCCCGCCGCGCTTGCGGGCAGCATCGGGCAGGTGAAAGCCGACGCGGTGCTCGCCTATCTGCGTCGCCACCCCGATCAGGTGATGCAACAAGCCCCAAGCCCGCTCGCCGTGGCGCGCGCCAAGCTTGCGCAAAGCCTCGCCGCGTTCCAGCGCGGCGACCGGCGCGCTGCAAAGGAACTGGCGCTGTCCGCCTACCTCGACGGGTTCGAGCCGATCGAACCGACGCTCTCGGCGCGCGACCCGAACCTCATGTCCCGGATCGAAGGCGCGATGGGAGAATATCGCGCCGCTGTGGAGAGCAGCACGTCAGCCGATGACGTGACCGAACGAGTGGCAGTGCTGGGCGGCCTGTTCGATGATGCCGAGGCCGCGCTCGCGCCCGACGCCGCGACGCAGGCGTCCACCTTCTTGGGAGCCTTCACGATCCTGCTGCGCGAAGGGCTGGAAGCTCTCTTGATCGTGGTGGCCATGATTGCGTTCCTCCGCAAAGCGGAGCGGCCGGAAGCCATGCGCTATGTGCATGGTGGCTGGGTCGGCGCGCTCGTCGCCGGCGGGATTACCTGGGCGGTTGCCACCTATGCGATCGGTATAAGCGGCGCGAGCCGGGAACTGACGGAAGGGTTCGGCTCGCTGTTCGCGGCCGTGGTCCTGCTCTCGGTCGGAATCTGGATGCACGGCAAGGCACAAGCTGATCAATGGCAACGCTATATCCGCGAGAAAATGTCACGGGCGCTATCGGGCGGGTCGGGATGGTTCCTGTTCGGGCTCGCATTCCTGGTTGTCTATCGGGAGGTATTCGAGACGATCCTTTTCTACGCCGCGCTCTCGACACAGGGGAACACCGCGATGCTGCTGGCCGGGGCCGGCGCAGCGATCAGCCTTCTCGCCGTCATCGCCTGGGCAATGCTCCGCTACAGCCGGACGCTGCCGATTACGCAGTTCTTCCGCTACAGCTCATGGCTGATGGCCGCTCTGACGGTCGTGCTGGCCGGTAAGGGAGTCGCTGCTCTCCAAGAGGCGGGGATCATCGACATAGCGCCGCTCGCCAGCGTGCCACGTATCTCGATGTTGGGCCTGTTCCCGACATTTCAGTCGGTGCTGGCACAACTCCTGATGCTTGCCGCGATCATGATCGGGTTCGCCTGGAACCGCCGCGCCAAGCCGCGGACGGGCGGGCCGCTAGCCTAGCGGCAGGGCAGGTGACGCCCCTCTCTAAAGCGTTGCTGCCAACCCTGACCGTGCATCGCACCGTCTCACGCGCCTTGGCTCGCAATGTAACGGGAGGGCGGCGGGGAAAGCGCCGCCCTCGGGCCATTTACGCGGCCATCTTGTCGCAAGCGTCGGCGCACTTGCGACACGCGGCGACGCAATCCTCCATGCCGTCCAGCCCTTCGCAGCTCGACGCGCACGCCCGGCAAATCTCGGCGCACTCGCGGCAGATATGCCGGTGGTGCTCGGACTTGCGCGCCATGAAGTCGATCGCGACACTGCAAATCTGAGCACAGTCCAGCATCAGCTTCATGTGCTGAGGCTCGACGTGTCGCCCGCCCGCCTCCAGGCAGTGATTCATCGCCATGTGAAGGCAGGTGATGTGGCATTCATGGCAGGCGTCCATGCACGCCTTCATCTCGGGATCGATCTGATGCATTGTCTTTCCTTCCATATGCGCCCCCCTCCCCTTGTATATACGCGGTTCTTGGCGCTTTCCCTCGCCGGGGTCGGGACTTCACCGTCCTTGCGGCTCGGACCATGGTCCAAGGTCAACCCTTTTCTTTAGCGCAACGCAGACTCACATGTTCCACTCCGATCGCAAGATCGTCCAGGATCGGGCAATCCGGTCGATCTCCGCCCGCGCAGCGACGCGCCAGATCTTCGAGCGACTTGCGCATCGCTCGGAGCTCGTGCTCCTTGCGCTCCATCTCCGCGGCTCGTGCAAGCGCGAGGGCCTTGACCTCACCACTCGCCCGATCGCCGTCCTGCCACAGCGCGACGAGCTGGCCGATCTCCGAAATTGGAAAGCCCAGATCGCGTGCGCGGCCGATGAAGCGCAACATGTGGACTTCGCGTTCGTCATAGTCGCGGTAGCCGGAATCACGCCGCGTGGCCTTCGGAATGAGGCCGATCGCCTCATAATGGCGGATCATCCGCTGGCTGACGCCCGAAGCTTTGGCCGCCTGTCCTATATTCACGTATCGCCTCCTCAAGCCGCTGTCGGACGCCAACGGCGAAGCGTCAGAGCATTGGCGACGACGCTGACACTCGACAGCGCCATCGCCGCGCCGGCGATCACCGGGCTTAGATACCCGAACGCTGCCAGCGGGATGCCGACCAGGTTGTAGATGAACGCCCAGAACAGCCCCTGGCGGATCTTGGAATATGTCCGTTTGGAGATGTCGATCGCGTCCGCGACCAGGCGCGGATCGCCCCGCATCAGCGTGATGCCCGCTGCGTGCATCGCAACGTCTGTTCCGGTTGACATGGCGATGCCGACATCTGCTGCAGCGAGGGCAGGGGCGTCGTTGACGCCGTCCCCGACCATCGCGACCGTGCGGTCCCCGCCCCGCAATGCTGCTACCGCATCCGACTTTCCTTCCGGCAGGACATTGGCAACGAAATCGTCGATGCCGAGCTTGGCCGCCGCTGCGCGGGCGCTTCCCGCATTGTCTCCGGTCAGCATCACGCTGCGTATGCCACGGCCATGCAGCGCCGCCACGGCAGCAGCGGCGGAAGCCTTGACCTCGTCGCCGAACGCCAGAAGGCCGAGAAGGCGGCGTTCGGGCGCGCGTTCCGCGACCCAGGAGACCGTCCGTCCCTCGGCTTCCAGCCTGGCCGCCTCACTCGCCAGCGGTGTCATCACGATAGCTTCGTCGTCCATCAAGCGCGTGCTGCCGAGGATCAGGTTGCGGCCGTTGACGTCTGCAGCAACCCCGCGGCCGGGCAGGCCGCGCATCCCGTTGGCGCGGGCGGGTTCGACGCCTTCCGAGCTGGCCCACGCCAAGACGGCCCGGGCGAGCGGATGCTCGCTTCCAGCCTGAAGCGCCGCGGCGAGCGCGATCAGCTCGGCGCGTTCGGCCCCCTCGGCCGGCAGTGCGGCCAGCAGCGAGGGCTTGCCCTCGGTCAGCGTGCCGGTCTTGTCGAACGCGACGATGTTGATGCGGTGCGCGGTCTCCAGCGCCTCCGCGTCCTTGATGAGGACACCGGCCCGCGCGGCAACGCCCGTGCCGGCCATGATCGCGGTCGGCGTGGCCAGGCCGAGCGCGCACGGACAGGCGATGACGAGCACCGCGACCGCGTTCAGGATCGCGACTTCCACTCCGGCGCCGGCGATCAGCCAGCCGGCGAGGGTCAGCGCGGCTATGACGAGGACGATTGGCACGAACACGGCGCTGACCTTGTCGACGAGCCGCTGGATCGGAGCCTTGGCGCCCTGCGCGCTTTCGACAAGGCGCACGATGCGAGCGAGGGTGGTCTCAGCCCCCACCGCCGTCGTCTCGACCAGGATGAGGCCGTCCGCGTTGATCGATCCGCCGGTCACTGGGTCTCCAGCGGCCTTGGCGACCGGAAGGCTCTCTCCGGTGAGCATGGATTCATCGACATGGGTTGCTCCCTCGATCAGTCGTCCATCGACGGGGATGCGCTCGCCGGGCCGGACGCGGACGCGGTCACCCGAGCGCACCTCCGCCAGGGCAATCTCTCGTTCGCTGCCGTCGGTGCCGACAACGCGAGCCTGGTCGGGCCGCAGCGCCATCAGCGCGCGGATCGCCTCTCCGGTCTGACGCTTGGCGCGGCCTTCGAGCCATTTGCCGAGCAGGATAAGGGTGATGACGACGGCCGAAGCCTCGAAGTAATAATGCGCATCCATGCCGTGCATCGGCGCGAACAGCAGCTGGTAGAGGCTGAGCCCGTAGGCGGCCGATGTGCCGATCGCGACCAACAGGTCCATGTTGCCGGTTCGGGCGCGCGCGGCCTTCCAACCCGCGCGATAGAAGCGCGCGCCCAGCCAGAACTGCACGGGCGTCGCGAGCAGCAGCTGGATCCAGCCCGGCACCGCCACCTCGATACCGAACGGGGCCAGCAGCATCGGAACGACCAGCGGCAGCGACAGCGCCGCGGCGATCAGCACGTGGCGGAGCTCTCTTGTTGCGGCTGCGTCGCGGCGGGCGTCCTCGGCGCTTCGTTCCGCCTCCGCCGATCCGGTGCGCGCGAATGCGGTGTAACCAGCGCTTTCGACGGCCTCGACCAAGACATAAGTGGGGACGCCACCCACCGTTTCGATCCGCGCCGTCTCGGCTGCCAGGTTGACACTCGCGGAGCGGACGCCGGGCACTTTCAGCAGCGCCTTCTCGACCCGGCCGACACATGAGGCGCAGGTCATGCCCGTGATCGTCAACTCGGTCGTTTGCGTCAACGGGGTGTAGCCCGCCGCAAGAACCGCATCGGCTACGGCAGCGACATCGGATCGTCCATCGACGAACTCGACGTTCGCGCGCTCCGTCGCGAGATTGACCGAGACGCCGGCGACGCCCGGCACCCCGGCGATGGCGCGCTCCACCCGCCCGACACACGTCGCGCAGGTCATGCCATCGATGGCCAGCGACAGCCTGTCTTCGCTTCTCGCCTGTGTCTGCATTGGCAGCTGCGCCGGGGCGCTCATGGTCGTCTCCACTACTGAGTCGATGGCCTTATCGTCCCTCACATCGTGTCAAGGTCAACAGCTAAATACACCCCTTGACCCTGACACAGTGTCAAACCCCACATCTGCTTCATCCACCTCATGGAAGAACGAAGATGATCGATTTCAAAGTTCAGGGAATGACCTGCGGAGGCTGTGCGCGCGGTGTGACCAGCGCGCTTCAGCGCGTCGATGCCAAGGCCGTCGTCAACGTCGACTTGGCGAGCAAGACCGTTTCGGTAAGCTCGACGGCCGATGTACAGCAACTCAAGCGGGCCATAGAGAAGGCCGGCTTCGCGGTGACGCAATAGAGAGCCCTATTTTGCCTGAGGGCTTTCGGGGCGGGCGCGTAAAAGGATTGTGCGTTGATCCGCACGCGCCCGCCTCGCGATCATAAGTGCACCGGCCTGAAACGGTCATGACACCGGCTGAAGCCTCAAAAGTCCGCGTTGTTACTTTATGGGGCGGGCGCGACCTTGACGGTGCATCGCACCGTCTCACGGGCTTTCGCAGCAGCTTCTACGCACCTTGTCCGTCGTCAGAACATTCGGCACAACTCGCGGCGTAAATTAGCGGAGTGCGGGCCTCGTCTCGGGGTTGATGTTATGCGGCGAGCTTGCGGTGTTGCAAGCGTCGATATTCGATGGTCTGTCGTTTGATCCTTTCGCGTTGTTTGATGATGGCGGGTGCCCTACCGAAGTAGGCATCGGCGGGCGTCACGTTGCTGAGGCTCTCGTGGTAACGCTGGTGGTTGTAGTGCTCGACGAAGGCCTCGATCCGGGCCTCGAGGTCGCCGGGCAGGAAGTAGTTTTCCAGCAGGATGCGGTTTTTCAGGGTCTGATGCCAGCGCTCGATCTTGCCCTGGGTCTGCGGGTGTAGCGGGGCACCGCGCACATGGCTCATCTTCTGGGCCTCGATGTATTCCGCCAGTTCGCCGGCGATGTAGCTGGGGCCATTGTCCGACAGCAGCCTTGGCTTGTGCAGCACCGTGGCGCTGTCGCAGCCCGATGCGGCCAGTGCCATGTCCAGCGTGTCGGTCACGTCCTCGGCGCGCATGTTGGTGCACAGCTTCCAGGCGATGATGTAGCGTGAGAAGTCGTCGAGCACGGTCGACAGGTACATCCAGCCCCACCCGATAATCTTGAAGTAGGTGAAGTCGGTCTGCCACATCTCGTTCGGCCGGGTGGTCTTGGTGTGGAACTGATCGGCGGCCTTGATCACCACATAGGCCGGGCTGGTGATCAGGTCATGGGCCTTCAGAAGGCGGTAAACCGTGGCTTCCGACACGAAGTAACGCCTTTCGTCGGTAAAGCGCACCGCCAGCTCCCGTGGGCTCAGCTCGGACTGCTCCAGCGCCAGTTCGATGATCTGATCATGGATGTCAGGCGGGATCCGGTTCCACACGCGGCTCGGTGCCGATGGCCGATCTTCCAACGCCTCCGGTCCGCCTTCGAGGAACCGGTCGTACCATCGGTAGAACGTCCGGCGTGCGATCCCCAGCTTGTCGAGGGTGAGCTTCGCCGGCAGATGCGACTGCTCGACGATCCGGATGATCTCGAGCTTCTCGGATGCGGGATATCTCATTCGTCGTCGCCCCCATCCGCGATCATGCTTTTTTTGAGCAGACGGTTTTCGAGCGTCAGGTCGGCCACGCATTCCTTCAGGGCACGGGCTTCGCGGCGCAGGTCCTGCACCTCGCCGCTGGTCGCGGCACGAGCCGTGTCACCCGCCAGGCGCCGCTTGCCCGCTTCCATAAACTCCTTCGACCAGGTGTAATACAGGCTCTGGGCAATGCCTTCCTTGCGGCATA
>NZ_LSKH01000127.1:0-19428 GCF_001557395.1 Sphingomonas sp. CCH5-D11
ATCTGGTCCGCGTGGCAGGTCGTCGCGCAATCCGATCTGGTGCTGACGCTGCTGGGCACGCATGCCGCGACGCTGCTGCCGGTCGCGGACAACCAGATCCTGCCGGTGCCGTTCGCAATCGCGCCGCGGCCGCTGCAACTGCTGTGGCACCCCGCCGCGGAGCGCGATCCCGGCAATGTCTGGCTCCGGCGACTGGTGCAGGAGCATGTCGAAGGCACGTGAGGTCATGCATGATCCTCATGGGTGCGATCGCAGATGATCATTACCGCCGATGATCGCGAACGATCTAGGATGAGGCTTTCCAGCACCAGGGTGGGCCCCCATGTCGAACATCTTCACGATCCCCGAACTTGACGACCTGCGCATGTCCGAAGGCGTGCGGCCGCTTTTCGAAGCGGTGAAGCACTTCATCCGCGACCATGTCGACCCGATCTATCCCGAGTTCGAGCGGCTGGGCGAGGAGCGCAAGGAGCGCTGGAGCTTCGCACCGGGGCAGCTGGAACTGCTGCAGGGCGCCAAGGACAAGGCAAAGGCGGCGGGGCTGTGGAATTTCTTCCTGCCCAACGCTGAGACCGGCGAGGGGCTGTCGAACCTCGATTATGCCTATATCGCCGCCGAACTCGGCAAGTCGCCGCTCGCGTCCGAAGCGCTCAACTGCTCGGCGCCCGATACCGGCAACATGGAAGTGCTGGAGCGGGTCGGCACGCCCGAGCAGAAGAAGCAGTGGCTGGAGCCGCTGCTCGCCGGCGAGATCCGCTCCGCTTATGCGATGACCGAGCCGGATGTCGCCTCGTCCGACGCGAAGAACGTGCGCTGCGCGGCCCGGCTCGAGGGCGACGAATGGGTCATCAACGGCGAGAAGCATTATATCTCGGGCGCCGGCGACCCGCGCTGCAAGGTGATGATCACCATGGTGCGCACCAACCCCGATGCGCCATCGTCGCAGCAGCAGTCGCAGATCCTGGTGCCGATGGACGCGCCGGGTGTCGAGATCATCGGCGCGATGGAAGTGTTCGGCAAGGATCATGCCCCGCGCGGGCACATGCACCTCAAGTTCAACAACGTGCGCGTGCCGCGCGAGAACATCCTGCTGGGCGAGGGCCGCGGGTTCGAGATCTCGCAGGTGCGCCTCGGGCCGGGGCGGATCCACCATTGCATGCGCACCATCGGCAAGGCGGAGGTCGCGCTTGACCTAATGGTGAAGCGCGGCACCTCGCGCGAGGCGTTCGGCCGATCGCTGATCATGCTGGGCAAGAACATCGAGCTGGTCAGCCGCGCCCGGATCGAGATCGAGGCGATGCGCCTCATGGTGCTGAAGGCGGCCAAGGCGATGGACGTGCTGGGCAACCGCGAGGCGCGCGTGTGGGTCAGCATGGTGAAGGCAATGGTGCCGGAGAAGACCTGCCAGATCATCGACCAGGCGATCCAGATCCACGGCGCCTATGGCATGAGCCAGTTCACCCCGCTCGCCGAGCTGTACGCCGACGTGCGCCACCTGCGCTTCGCCGACGGGCCGGACGAGGTGCACCACATGGTGGTGGGCCGCAACGAACTGGCGCTGCACTGACGCCGCGACCCTGACCGGGCGCAACGCAGGCGGGGCGTGAGGAAGGGATCGTTCCTGCACGCTCCGCCGGTTGTCGGGTCGCCTTCTTGGCGAAGCCGGCACCTTGATGCGGAACCGAGCCGGCGGGGGTGGAGCCGGTTACCCTCCGATTGCCCGATGGGGCGCCGGCGTGGGCGCGAGCTGTGCGAAGCCTTTTGATCGACCAAAGGCACGGTCATACTGGTCGCGAGCCGGTATCCAGCGTTCCGCGCACGCGATGGCTTCAGGTTTGCGGCCCGGTGGATGCCGGGACGAGCCCGGCATGACGCGGGGAGGTTTGCGGCGGTCTCCGTCTATGCCGGGAACCGCTGCCCGCGCATTCGATGGCTCAAGATTTGCGGGCCGGTGGATGCCGGGACGAGCCCAGTGACGACGAACGTTTCGTCCGGCGTCCGGCGCCACTGGATTATCTCATGCCTCGCTTGGCGCGGGTCACGGGAAGCGAGGAGCGGTTGAGGGCATCACGACGCCCGTCTCCTTGCTATACTGGTCCCAGGCGGCAACCAGCGCCTTGACCCGGCCCGGCTCCTGTCCGGCTAGATCGCGCGTTTCGCCCGGATCGGTTGCGATGTTGAACAATTGCCAGCCTTGCCCGAGGTCGACCAGTTTCCAGTCGCCCTGACGTAGCGCGCGACGGCCGAACAGCTCACTGCCGATCGCTTCCTCGGGCCCGTGGACGCGCTCGGCGCGGCCGTCGAGATAGGGCTTCCAGCTTGTGCCGCGGACCGCACGTACGGCACGCCCGCCATGGCTTGCCCCGCGCCACTCACCCCCGGCCGCCTCCACGAGAGTCGGCAGCACGTCCATGACGTTGCCATAAACGTTGCTGATGCCCGTGCGCGCCGCGCCGGGCCAGCGGATGAACGCCGCGACGCGCGTGCCGCCCTCCGTCGTCAGCCCCTTGTAAAGAAAGGATGGCGCGGTCGCCGCCTGTGCCCAGCCGGGGCCGTAGCCGATGTACGATGTCGCCTTGCCGAAATTCTCCAGCCGGTTGTCCGCGGCGGAAACCCGGGCCTTGAACTCCGGGTTCTCGCTGCGGGCGAGATCGGTGCCCTCCGCGCCATTGTCCGAGGTGAACAGGATGATGGTGTTATCATATTGGCCGGTCGCCTTGAGATGCGCGATCACGCGCCCGACGCTGCGGTCCATCCGCTCGACCATCGCGGCATAGATTTCCATGGCGCGCACCTGCCTCGCCTGCTCCTCGCCGGTCAGTTCGCGCCACGACAGGCCGGGCTTGAACAACGGATCGTGCGCGCTGGTATCCGGCGGCACGAGCCCAAGCGACTTCAGACGCGCAAGTCGCTGCTGCCGCAGCGCCTCGAACCCGGCAGCGTAGCGGCCCTTGTAACGGTCCAGATCCTCGTCGGGCACCTGCAGCGGCCAGTGCGGCGCGGTGAAGGTGAGATAGCCGAAGAACGGCCGGCCGGTGTCGCCTGCCTTCAGGAATTCGATGAGGTGATCGGCATAGGCATCGGAGGAGTAGAATCCTGCCGGCAGCGAGGCGAGCTGCTGGCCATCCTGCCAATAGGTGGTGCCCCTCGCCGTGGGGCTGCTGGCAATGTCCTTGCCGAAGTGATTGCCGCCGCCCTGCGCCAGATCGAAGCTGCGATCGAAGCCGCGCCGGGCGGGCTGCTGATCGGCGGTGGTGCCGAGGTGCCACTTGCCCGACATCAGCGTCGCATAGCCAAGACCGCGCAGCCGATCCGCAAGCGTCGCAACGTCGTTCGGCAGATGACCCTCATAGCCGGGCTGGCCACGCTGGTTGGGCGCCAGCAGTTCGGCCATGCTGCCATGGCCGGCAAGGTGATTGTCTGTGCCCGACAACATCATCGACCGGGTCGGCGAACAGGTCGGTGCGGTATGGAAGCCGGTGAGGCGCAGGCCCTCGTGCGCGATGGCGTCGAGATTGGGCGTGCGGATTTCGCCGCCAAAGGCACCAAGATCGGAAAAGCCGAGATCGTCGGCGACGATGACGAGGATGTTTGGCTGCCTGGCTGGCTGCGGTGCCGGCGCGGCCGGGGCAGCCCGGGGCCGGGCCGTGGCCTCAGCGCCAAGGCTGGCGGTGATCAGCGCGGTGCTGGCGGCAAGCAGCTTCATCCAGTTCGTCATTCGTGATGTCCCCTGTTTCTTCCTGTCATCCCGGACCTGATCGGGGGTCCATGGTGCGCCGCGCGCTTCGGCCCACAACGAGGCACAGCACGCGCGGCGCCATGGACCCCGGCGCAAGGCCGGGGTGACGATCGTGTGTGCGGCGAACTGCTATTCCGCCGCCTCCAGCTGCACCTGGATGACCGGCTCCGGCTTGATCACCCGGCTGGGTCGGCCGTCGATCCCCACCGGCACCTCGCCGGCGATGGTCGCGCGGCGGAGCAGGCGGCGCTGCTTGCCGAAGTCCGCCACCGCGCGATGCTGGGTCGCCCGATTGTCCCAGATCGCCACGTCGCCCGGCTGCCAGCGCCAGCGCACGGTGTTTTCCGGCTTGGTGATGTGATCCTGCAGCAGGCTGAACAATCTGGCGAAATCGTCGCGGTTGATGCCGACGAAGGATTTCACGAAGTTGCCGAGCAGCAGCACGCGCTCGCCCGTCTCGGGATGGACGTGGACCACGGGATGCTCGGTTTCGTACACCACGGAGGCGAACACGTCGCGGTGCCGCTTGATCTGATCGGAGGTCGCCTCCGGCCGGCTGGCGGCATAGTCATAGGCATTGGTGTGAACGGCGCGCAGATTGTCGGCGAGCGCCTTCAGCGGCTCGGGCAGTTCATCATAAGCGGTGGCGCCGTTGGCCCAGGTCGTGTCGCCGCCGGATGGCGGAATGATGATCGACCGCAGGATCGAGGCTTCGGGGAAAGCCGGCAAGAAGGTGATGTCGGTATGCCAGGACGACGCCGCCTCGCCTTCCTTGGAGTTCAGCTCCAGCAGGAATTGTGACCCTTCGGCGACCGGCACCGTCGGGTGAGCGAGCGGTTTGCCGAGCCGGCCGGCGAACGCTTCATGGCTTTCGTCGTCGAGATGGCCCTGGTTGCGGAAGAAGATCACCTTGTGCTCGACCAGCGCGGCGCGGATTGCCGCAATGGTGAGGTCGTCGAGGTCGCCGCCGAGGCGAACGCCGCGGATTTCCGCGCCGATGCGGCCGCCGACCGGCGCGATGTCGAGTTCGATGCCGGTGGTGACACGTTCTTTCAGGTCTACACTCATCTTACTTCTCCTCATGCAACGTTGGTTGGGACGGTGGGGGTGGCGCGGCGCGCATCGAGCGCGCGGCGGATGTCGGCATGGCGCGCCTCGTCGAGCGGGAAGCGCCAGATGATCGATGCGGCGATGACGTGCGCGAGCGCGGGGCCGAGCGCGAAGACGTATTTCAGCGCCTCCAGCGCCTCGGGCGCATTGCCGCCCTTGGCCGAGAAGCCGAGCCAGGCGACCAGCGGCAGCGCGATACCCGCGCCGATCGCCGGCCCGGCCTTGGCGGACAGGCTGAAGACGGAGAAGAACAGCCCGGTGCGGTTGTGCCCGGTGCGCAACTCGTGCGCGTCGGCCACGTCGGCGACCATTGCGCGCAGCATCAGATTGCCCGAGCCCTGGGTCAGCCCCTGCGCGATCGTCAGCGCCAGCAGCAGCGGCAGCATGCCGGGGAACACGAACAGCAGCCCGAGATTGATCGCCGCCTGCGCCAGTTCGCCGGCAATGGCGGTGCGGCGCTTGCCCCAGCGGCGGCCGATCGCCAGCCAGATCGGCCCGGCTGCCACGCCGAACACGAACTGGAACAGGTACAGCCCGCTCGCCCAGGTCGGCAGGCCCATATAGTGCACGGCGAAGAACACGATCAGCCCGGCGCGCACCGACTGCCCGGCGGTAACGGCGGCATCCGAGGCGAGCACGCGCAGCAGCAGGCGATCGCGCACGATCAGCGTGGTGGTGCGCCAGAACCCGTCCGACGCGGGCTCCTGCGCGGGGCGCGGCGGCTCTGGCAGCGCAGTGAGCGTCAGCAGGAGCGCCGGCAGCAACGTCAGCAGCGTAAAGCCGCCGACGATCTGCATCTTCAGCGCGATGTCGTCCGGGCGGAACTGTTCCAGGATCGTCGGGATGACCAAAACCAGCAGCAGCCCGATCGCGCGCAGCGTGCCCTGATAGGTCACCACGCGCGTGCGCTCATGATATTGCCCCGACAACTCCCCGCCCCAGGCGGAGAAGGGCACTTCGATCATCGACCAGCCGGCGTAGAAGACGAACAGGACAAGGCCGAGATACAGCGCCGACGGCGCGACCGGGGGGAAGAACAGCAAGGCGGCGCCCAGCCCGAAGGCGAGCCCGCCCGCCGCGATCCACGGCCGGCGCCGGCCCCAGCGGGTGCGGGTGCGATCGCTGAGCGCGCCGACGATCGGGTCGGACGCCACGTCCCACAATCGCCCGATCAGGAACACCAGCCCGATCGCCGCAAGCGACAGGCCATAGTGCGTCGCATAGAGCTGCGGCACGAACAGCGCGAGCGGCAGCCCCGCGCCGGCGATCGGGATGGCCAGCGACCCGAACGCGATCAGCCTGCCTGCGGGCAGGCCGCGATCGATACGCGTCGCGCGGGCCTGCTCAAACGCGTCGAATGCGAACGTCGCCATCGTCAGATCCTCGTCCGGAGGGAGACGCCGATCGTTCGCGGATCACCGAGGATCGCGGTGACGAGGCCGTAATTGACCACGCTCAGCGTCTGGAAATAGTTCTTGTCGAACAGGTTGCGCGCCCAGACCGACAGGTCGAGCCGCCCGTCATCCACCTTCACGCCGAGACGCGCGTTGACGATCCCGTAGCCGGGGACGAGCGCGTAGCGGCTGTTGCTGGCAGCGGTGTAATATTCCGACCGGTACGACCAATCGGCATGGGCATAGGCCTGGAGCCGGTCGTTCACCGGTGCCTGAAGGTCGGTGCCGAGCGAGGCGGACCATTTCGGCACGCCCGCCAGCGTCGCGCCGGTCAGGTCCTTCAGCTGGCCGTTCGGCAGCTCCTCCACCGGCGCCGGGCCACCGGCATAATCGCGATAGGTCGCATCGGTGTAGGACAGGGCGCCGGTGAAGCTGGCGTAATCGTTCGCCTGCCAGGCCACATCGCCCTCGAACCCGCGGCTGCGCACGCTGGGGATATTGGCGATGTAGTTGATGTAATTGTTGGTGCCGATCACCTGCTGGACGATGGTCGTCTGGTAATCGGTGACATCGGTCCAGTAAGCGGCGAGGTTGAACGTCACCGTCCGGTTCAGCCACTGCGACTTCAGCCCGATTTCGTAATTGTCGACGCTTTCGGGATCGATCGCCGGGTCCACGCCGGCGGGTACATTGGTGAGGTTCAGCCCCTGCGACTTGGTGCCACGCGACCAGGTGGCATAGGTCAGCACATCATCGGCCGGTTTCCAGCCGAGCGTCAGCAGCCAGGAGAAGCTGTCGTCCTTTGCCTCGACGCTGTAGCTCTGCTGCGGCGCAAGGGCGTTGCGGATCGCCTGCGCGCGTGCCGCCTGCGCGGCGGTCAGCCCCGCAAACGAGGGGCCGGCGACCTGCGCCGAGCGATACGAGCCCCATTTGTCCTCATGCGTGAAGCGCAGACCCGCGGTAAGATCGAGCGCGGGGGTGATATGCCAGGTGCCCTGGCCGAAAGCGGCGAGGCTGCGGGTGTGGGGATCGGATTGCGAGCGCGAGAGGAAGCCGTCGGTCGCGGCGCTCGCCACCGCGAACGCATCGGTCGGATACAGCGCAAGCGCAGCGTCGGACCCCCATTCGCTGGTGCCTTTGCCGAGCACCTTCTGCCAGAAATAATAGCCGCCGATGACCCAGTCGACCGCGTTCGACCCGTTGGAGCCGAGCCGCAGTTCCTGGCTGAACTGGCGCTGGAAATTCTGCTGCTGGCTTTGCAGCTGGATCGAGCGCGCGGTGTAGTCGCTGTCGTTGCCCGGATACCAGTTCCACTTGCGCGACGCGGTGATCGAGGTGAGCGTGACCGGGCCGAGATCCCAATTTACCTCGCCAGACACGCCCCAGGTGTTCATGTTCGCCTGGAAGCGCGAATTGGCATCGGTGCGCCGCGCGAAGGGATCGAGCGGCAAGGGCGTGTAGCCGAGCCGTGCGAATCGCTGGATGAAGTTGTTGGCGATTGGCGCGCCATTGTCATAGCTGGCAAAGGCGCTGACCGGCAGGTTGATGCAGCATTCCTGCGTCTGCTTGGAATAGTCGCCGATCAGTCGCACCGTGAGGCCGGGGGCGAATTCGGCATATACTTGGCCGCGTGCGGTGAAATTGTCGTAATCGTGTACCCAGCGACGGGTGGTGTAATTGTAGATGAAGCCATCGCGGTGGGTGTCCGCAATGCTGAGCCGCGCGCCGACGCCATCGCCGATCGGCCCGCTCACCGATCCGCGCACCTGGTGATAGCCCCAGTCGCCGATCGTCGCCTCGCCGCGAAACTCGGGCGTATCGCTGGGCAGGCGCGAGGTGATGTTGATCGCGCCGGCGGTGGTATTCTTGCCGAACAACGTGCCCTGGGGGCCGCGCAGCACCTCGATCCGGTCAAGGTCGACGAGGTCGAACTGGCTCTGCCCGACACGCCCGTAATAGACGTTGTCGATATACATGCCGACGCCATTCTCGATGCCGTCGTTGGTCAGCGCGACGTTGGAGCCGAGCCCGCGAATGTTGATGTTGGTGTTGCGCGGGTTGAAGCTGAACACCTGAAGCGACGGCACGGTCTGCTGCACCTGATCGAGGCGGTAATCGCCGCGCTGCGCGATCTGCTCCCCGCTGACGACGCTGAGCGCGATCGGCACGTCCTGCGCGCGTTCCTCGCGCCGGCGGGCGGTGACGACGATTTCGGCTTCGGCGGCCGGGACATCCGCCTCGGGCGCGGCGACGGTGCTTCCAGTTGTAATGCCATCGGCGGCCGGCTCGGCAAACCGCGCCTGTGCGGCTGCTGCGAACGGCATGCTCACCGCCGCGGCGGTGGCCATCAACAGGTTCCGAAAACGATAGACGTGCGTCGTCACTGCCTGGAAGTCCTTTCCATGCCCGGGGTGCTTCGAAATTCGTTCGACCTTCAGCAGGCGCGCGGCGCCGCCCGCGCTGCCGAACCAGCAGCACGTGCCTGTGGCCGGGTCCGTCCCCTGGACGGCGACCGAGCCTTCAGATCAGCCTGAACCGCCTCTTTTCAGCGGAGGTGCCGCGCTGCCCAGGGGCGGCGGATCGTGACCGTGGTTCCTCGTCATCGCGCTTCTGTTCGCCCCTTGTTGAACAGGCGCCATGGCGCGCTGCGACTCAATACCTACTCTTTCGATGGGAATTAGAAAAGAAGAGATTGTTGCTTGTGGCGAAGGCATGCTTCTGGCGACCACGCGCTGTGCCGAGTTCGATCAGGCAAAGGCTTTTGACCCGTAAGCCGGGGAGCATCGGTTCCGGCCGGGAGTGTCAGGGGCGGCGCGCCGAGCAAAGGGTTACGATGCCCGTGCGTGTCATGGCTCTTGCAGTGCCAAGCCGAACGAGCAGCGGGCCGTAGCGCGGTACCACCGGCGCTACATGAAGATGGAGAGGGTTCGAGCGTTTAACGTTAGGGATTTCGGGGCTTCGGGATTTTGGGCGCGCTCGATCGGCGCCCTGGTATCTTCATGTGCAACACCCCTAGCAACGATGGGGAGAGATATTGGCAACGCGTCGGTACGCTGAACAAGCATCAAACAAATCGGCGTTCTTCAAAAAGCAAACTACGTTCTAATTTGTCTGTGTCGTCGATGTCACTTCCATCATACCTAGCAGCCTGCTGGCTGGAACGCGTTACAGTTTATTTAATTGCTACGTAAAACACGAATGTTTCAAAAACAATTTGACGCAAGCAACTAAGCGTCACAAGATCCGATCCGGGCCCATCTAGATCGGCATCAGCCGGCAGTGAGGGCCCGGGAGGATGCTGATGAGAAAGTTCGAATTGTTCGGAGCCACTGCGCTCGCGCTCGTTCTCGGCTATTCAGCGCCAGCGCAGGCGCAAACGCAGGCGGCAACAGGGGCGGCAACACAGGCGGCTTCGCAGGCGGCCACACAGGCGCAATCGGCGCGCGACCAGGACAGCGGCTACCTTGCCGACATCGTCGTCACGGCACAGCGTCAGTCCCAGACCCTGCAGGAGGTGCCGATCGCGGTGAGTGCCTTTTCGGCCGCCGCGCTTGAATCGCAGCAGATCGACAATGCTTCGGATCTTCAGCTGACCTTGCCCAACGTCACCTTCTCGAAAGGCAATTTCTCGGGTTCCAGCTTCACGATCCGCGGCATCGGCGACCTGTGCGTGGGCATTTCGTGCGACCAGGCAACGGCCATCCACCTCAATGGTTCGCCCCTGCTGGCGACCCGCATCTTCGAAACCGAATATTTCGATCTTGAACGCGTCGAGGTGCTTCGCGGACCCCAGGGCACCCTGTTTGGCCGCTCGGCTTCATCGGGCGTGGTCAATTTCATCAGCGCCAAGCCGCGAACGGACAAGTTCATGGCGTCGGCCGAGGCGGAATATGGCAATTACGATTCCATTCGCGCCAAGGCGATGGTGAACATCCCGCTGGGCGAGACTTTGGCCGTTCGCGTCGCCGGATTCTACCTCAATCGCGACGGCTATACGCTCAACACCTTCGACAACAGCCGTATCGACGGCCGCGACATGTATTCGGTGCGCGGCTCGATCCGCTGGGAGCCTTCGGTTGATACGACCGTCGACCTGCTCGGCTCCTATTTCCGGGAGGACGACAATCGCCTGCGCATCCAGAAGCAATTGTGTCAGACCGATCCGACCGGCGTTCTGGGCTGCCTCGCCAATCGCCGCGACGCCGGGCGCACCAACACCAACTCGACCTTCACCGGCACGCTGGGCAGCCGCGAGTTCCTGTCGATCGCCTTTGCCAATCCCACGCTCGGCAATGCCCTGGGGCTAGGCAGCCTCTACGGGCCGGATGCCTATGCCGAAAACCCGGTGCTGAGCGATCCGCGCGAAGTCTATACCGCGTTCAACCCCACCTATAAAACCGACGAGCTGACGGTGCAGGGGCGGATCGAACATAATTTCGGGCCGGTAAGGGCGCAGCTGACCGGTTTCTACCATGAAACGTCGGTGGATTCGTCGCAGGACTATAACCTGGGCGTCAGCAATCGCGCGTTGCTCCAGCCGACGCTCAACACGCTGGCCGCGGCCGCGGCGGGCGGTATTCCGACCCTGCCGGCGGCCTATTTCCAGCCAATCGCGCAGGCGATCATTCCCAATGGGCCGCAGGGCGATCTGTGTACCTCGCTGCCGGAAAAGTCCGGTCTTGGCGTCTATGGCGGGTTCGGCCGGTGCGGCCCGATCCCCAACGCTTATGACCGTTCGGTCCAGCGGACGCGCGACTGGTCTGCCGAGGCGATCATCTCGTCCGACTTCGACGGTATGTTCAACTTCCTGCTCGGCGGCATCTATGTCGACGGGAAGATCCGCGACGGCGATTATTACGTGAACGCGTTCGCGATTGACTATGTGACCGGCATTCTGGGGAGCGTCGGCGCGCTCGGCGCCGGCCGACCGCCGGAATTTTCGGCGACGCCGTTCTTCCGCAGCAACACCGATCTGTTCCGGCTGAAATCCTATGGCATCTTTGGCGAAACCTACTTCCAGTTCACGGACGGCCTGAAGCTGACGCTCGGCGCGCGGTACAACAACGACAAGAAGTTCGTCCGTTCGCGCTCCACCCTGGCGAGCTTCGCCGTGCCCTATACGCAGACGGGCAGCGCGTTCGATGCGCCGCGCGCCGCGCTGTATGACGCCGATCCCGTGGTGCCCGGCATCCAGGACTATGCCGTGCGCAATCGGACCTTTGACGAGATCACCGGCCGCGCCGTCGTCGACTACAAGGTCACGGAAGACAATCTGCTCTATGCCTCCTACTCGCGCGGCTACAAATCGGGGGGCTTCAACCCGCCGGTGCAGGTGCCGGGCCTGACGGTGCCCGACGCGTTCCAGCCGGAAATCATCAGCGCATTCGAGATTGGTTCGAAGAATACCTTCGCCGATGGCAAATTTACCCTGAATCTCACCGGTTTCTACTATAAGTATAAGGGGTTGCAGCTCAGCCGCATTGTCGCGCGCACGTCAATCAACGACAATATCGACGCCGACATCTGGGGTGTGGAAGCCGAATCGTCGCTGCGCCCGGGTGAGGGCTGGGTCGTGAACTTCGGGGCTAGCTACCTGAACACCAAGGTGACGTCGGATGCCCCGTTCATCAACCAGCGCGACGTGTCCGGCGGCAATCCCGACACGGTCATCATCAAGGACATCGGCAACGCATCGAACTGCGTTGTTCGCGCCAATACCGGCGGAGCAGCGGCGGCGCAGGCGTTTGTTGCCGGCGTCAACTCCGCGCTCGGCCTGCGCGGGCCGCAGGCCTTCCCGTCGGACGCCAATGTCGGGGCGGCGACGGGCGCATTCGGCCTGTGTTCGGTGCTGACCGGCGCGGCGGCGAATACCGCCGGCGCGATTTCGGTGCTCGAAGGCATCGGCGTCAGCCTGAAGGGCAATGAGCTGCCCCAGGCACCGGTGGTGAAGTTCTCCGCCGGTGTGCAGAAGACCTTCGACTTCGCCAACGGCATGACCCTCGTGCCGCGGTTCGACCTCACTTACACGGGCGAAAGCTACGGCAACATCTTCAACGGCCGGATCAACCGGATCGAGGGTTACGAACAGGCCAATGCGCAGATCCAGCTGAACGGGGCGGACGAGCGCTGGTTCGTGCGCGGCTTCATCCAGAACATCTTCGATAATAGCGCGACCACCGGCCTGTACCTGACCGACCAGTCCTCCGGCCTGTTCACCAACATCTTCACGCTGGAACCCCGCCGGTACGGCGTGGCGGCAGGGTTCAAGTTCTGATGGACAAGGCCCGCCCGATCGCGCGCCACCCTTTGTTCCACGCGCGGGCGCCGGGTTCGGCGGGCGTGAGGCAGGGGAACCAGAGGATCAACTGACCCTCCTTGCATCCGCTCCCGGCAGTAATCGTATCGCATGGGGGCGGATGCAGTTTTTTCCCGACAGGACACGGATCGCTGTCGCGCCGCTCTGCTGACGTCGGATCCGCTACGGGCGCGCTTCCAGCACCATGTTGAAGGGGGTTTCGGTTGCCCGGCGCACGCGGGTGAAGCCCGCTTTCTGCAGCACATCGCGCAGCCGTGCTTCGCCGGCCTGAGCGCCGAGGCCAAGGCCCACCTCCTGCGCCAGCGAGCCGGGCGTGCAGATCATGGTGGAGGCGGCATAATATAGGCGGCCCACCGGATTGAGGTTTGCGGCGAGATTGTCCCCCGCCAGCGGCTCCACGATCATCCATGCGCCATCGGGCGCCAGCGCCTCGCGCACGTGACGCGCCGCGCCGACCGGATCGCCCATGTCGTGAAGCGCATCGAAAATCGTCACCAGATCATAGCCATCGCCCGGGAAATCCTTGGCGGTAGCCGTTTCGAACCGCGCGCGGCCATCCAGCCCCGAACGTGCGGCCGTCGCGCGCGCCTGGGTGATCGATTCCTGGTGATAGTCGAAGCCGGTGATCTGCGATTGCGGAAAGGCCTGTGCCATGAGGATGGTCGAGGCACCATGGCCGCAGCCGATATCCGCAACCCGTGCGCCGGCCCGCAGCTTGTCCGTCACGCCGTCGAGCGCGGGCAGCCAGTCCTGCACCAGATGCGCGGTGTAGCCCGAGCGGAAGAAGCGCTCCACGCCGCAGAACAGGCTGGAATCATGCTCATGCCAGCCGACGCCCTTGCCGGTGCGGAATGCCTGCTCGATCTTTTCCCGGTCAAGAAAGACCGATCCCATCGTCTCGAATGCGCCGACGAAAAAGGCCGGCCCATGCTCGTCGGCAAAGGCCATCGCCTGTTCGGGGGTGAGGGTGAAACGCTCCGATGCCGCATCGAAATCGACATAGCCGGCGGCGGCCTGCGCGGAGAGCCATTCGCGCACATAGCGTTCGTGCGTGCCGGTCCGATCAGCGAGTTCTGCTGACGTGATCGGGCCGGCGCCGGCCATCGCCTTGTAGAGCCCGAGCCGGTCGCCAAGCAGCACCAGCGGCGCGGTGGCGGTTGCGGCGGCGTCCATAACGAGTTGATTCATGAGCGCATTCAGCCGGGTCTCATTGATGCTGGTTGGCGTTGCCTGTTGCATGACCTGTTCCTTGTGCGGAGGATGGAAGTGCGGTTGCGGAACCGCCCCGCCGGGGGCGGGGGACCAGAAACGATCAAACAGCTCGGCGAAGCGCCGATCCCAGCGGGTGAGCCGCCGATTGCCACCGGGCTGTTCGAAGTCGGGCAAGAGAGTATCTCCTTCCGAGCGCAAGCATGCGATCGGCGCATATCAGTCCGACGTCGCGGCGCGGTCTTTATTGCCACAATTGTAACAGCCTGGCCGGGAGCGCTGGAGCGGCGGCGCGGGACGCTGTATTATGGCGTTGCTTGTGGGAGGCCATGAACGCTGCAATGACCACAGGAGAAAAAAGCCGATCGCGCGGGGAAGTATTGAGCGAGGCGCCGTTCCGGCAGCTTGCCGATCACTTGCCGACCTTGTGCTTCATCGCCGATCGCGACGGGCGCATCATGTGGTGCAATCGCCGCTGGCACGATTTCACGGGCGTGCCGCGCGACGCCGATCCGGAGCGCGCATGGCCGCAGGTCCATGATCCCGTCAGCCTACCCGATATCCGGGAACGCTGGCACGAGGCGGTGAAAAGCGGCCTTGCCGGCGACGCCGTGATCTCCATTCGGAGCGGTTCCGGCGAGTTCCGGCCGTTTTTGACCCGGGCGGAGCCAGTGCGGACAGCCGAAGGCGAGATCTCCTGCTGGCTGGGCACGATGACCGACATCACCGAGCAACGGGAGGCGGAGCGAGACCAGCGCTTCCTGATCGCGCTGAACGATGCGCTGCGCGACGAGCTCGACGCGGCCCGCATCGAACAGGCGGTGGATGCGCTGCTCCGTGGCCACCTGGGTGTGGAGGGGATCGCCATCATCGATGTCGAGGAGGATGATGGCGCCGGCGGCGACGGCGGCATCCGCATCCCGCTGTTCACGCACGGGGCGGTGGCGGCCACTTTTCACATCCGCACCGGCACGCCGCGCGCGTGGCGGCCAACCGAGTTGCGCCTGATCGAGGAAGCCGTGGAGCGGACCTGGGCGGCGCTGGAGCGCGCGACGGCGGAACGTGCGCGCCGGGAGAGCGAGGCACGGCAGCGGGCGATCGTGGAGGCGACCCCCGAATGCGTGAAGATCGTCGCCGAGGACGGCACGCTGCTGTACATGAACGGCGCCGGCCTGCGCATGATCGATGCCGAGCCGGAGCAGGCGTCCGGCCTGCACGTGCCGGCGCTGGTAGCGGCGGACCATCGCGCGCGTTGGATGGAGCAGCACCGGCGGGTCTGCGCCGGCGAGGCGGCGGCCTGGGAGTTCGATGTCGTCGGGCTTCAGGGGAATCGCCGGCGCATGGAAACGCACGCCGTGCCGCTGCCGGCGCCGGACGGCACCATGCAGCAACTCGCCGTCACCCGCGACGTGACGGAGCGGCACGCGGCGGAGGAGCGGCTGCGCGCCAGCGAGGCCCTGCTCGCCGGCTTCATGAAGAACGCGCCAGTCGGCATGTATCTGAAGGATGCCGAAGGGCGGTACCTCATGCTCAACCCCGAAATGGCCAAGGTCTTCGGCCGCCCGATCGGCGAGGTGATCGGCCGCACCGCCGCGGAACTGTTCGGCGCGGAGCAGGCGACGATGATCGCGGCGCACGATCGCCGCATCCTGGAGCGCAGGATGCCCGAACGCGTGGAGGAATTCCTGCCGGACCTCGACGCTTACGGCTGGTCGCTGGTGGTGCGCTTTCCCGTGTTGGTCGAAGGGGAACAGGCGCGCATCGGCGGGTTCGACATCGACCTTTCAGAACGCAAGCGCGCGGAAGCCGAACTCGCCCGGTCCCGCGAGATGGTGTTCCAGTCGGAAAAGCTCACGGCGCTGGGATCGCTGCTCGCCGGGGTCAGCCATGAGCTGAACAACCCGCTGTCCGTGATCCTCACCCTTTCGCAATTGCTCGAGGCGCAGGCCCAGGGCACGCCGCTGGGCGAGCGTGCCGCGAAGATCCGGGCGGCGGCGGGCCGCTGCGCCAAAATCGTGCAAAGCTTTCTTGCCATGGCGCGCCAGAAGGCGCCGGTCCGCACGCGGGTCGATGCCAACGAGCTTATCCACGCGGCGTTGGACCTGGCGAGCTACGGCCTGCGGACGGCCGGCATCGAGGTGGTGCAGCGGCTCGACCCGGCGTTGCCGCCGCTCGACGTGGACAGCGATCAGCTGAGTCAGGTGCTGCTGAACCTCATCGTCAATGCACAGCATGCGCTGGAGGAAAGCGATGGCACGCGGACGCTTGTCATCTCCACTGAAGCCGTGGGTGCCCATGGCAATGACCGCCGGCGCGGCATGGTGCGCATCACCGTTGCGGACAACGGCCCGGGCGTGCCTGCGGAAATCCGCCACCGCATCTTCGAACCGTTCTTCACCAGCAAGCCACAGGGCGTGGGGACCGGCATCGGGCTCGCCTTCAGCCTGGGCGTGGTGGAGGCGCATGGCGGCACGCTGCGGCTGGTGGAGGACGCGCCGTGGCGGCAGGGCGCCTGCTTCGTCGCCGAGCTGCCCGCGGCGACCGGCGCCATGCCGAAGGTCGCAGCGCCATCGCCGATAGTGCCGCCAAATGATCGCGCGTCCGCGCTGGTGGTGGATGACGATCGCGACGTGGGGGAGGCGCTTGCCGAGCTGCTCGCGGACGAGGGCTATGATGTCGAGCTGGCCTGTTCCGGACAGGAGGCGAAGACCCGCCTGTGCCAGCGCCGCTATGACGCGGTGCTGAGCGATCTGCGCATGCCGGACATGGACGGCCGCGCGCTGTTCGACTGGATGACCGATCAATTGCCCGACCAGCTTGCGCGGCTGGCGTTTGTGACCGGCGATACGCTGGGCGCCAGCAGCCGCAGCTTCCTGGCGCGCGCGGGAAGGCCGGTGCTGGAAAAGCCGTATGACATGGAAAGCCTGCGCGGGCTGCTCCACGCGCTGCACGCGCCCGGGAAGGCGGACGCCAGGGCGGTGTCGCCATGAGCGAAGCGACGCCGGGCGCGCATATTGCCGTTGTCGATGACGAGCCCGACCTGCGCGAGGGCGTCCGGGAATATCTGGCCGATCAGGGCTTTGCCGTCAGCGTGGCGGCGGATGGCGCGGCGCTGCGCGCGCTGATGGCCGAACGCGCGGTGGATCTGGTTCTGCTCGATGTGAACATGCCGGGCGAGGACGGCCTGTCGATCGCGCGCTATCTGCGCGACCGGGGCGGGGTGGCGATCATCATGCTGACCGCCAATCGCGACACGGTGGATCGTGTGGTCGGCCTTGAGGTGGGGGCGGACGATTATGTGCCCAAGCCGTTCGACCTGCGCGAACTGCTCGCCCGTATTCGCGCGGTGCTCCGGCGTACCGCGCAGGCGCAGGCGCAAATGGCGACGCTGGCGCATGAGGTGCGCATCGGCCGCTGCCTGCTCAACCTGGACAGCCACAAGCTGTACGACCTGCAGGGCGCGGAGGTGGCGATCACCGCCATGGAATTCGATCTGCTGCGAACCTTTGTCGAGCATCCCGGGCGGGTACTGACGCGCGACCGCTTGCTTGATCTTGCCCACCAGGCGGAGATGACGCCGTTCGACCGTTCCATCGACATGCGTGTTGCGCGCTTGCGGCGAAAGGTGGAGCTGGATCCGCGCTTCCCCCAGGCGCTGAAGACGGTGCGCGGTGCCGGATATATCTTCGTGCCGGCGGGTGCGACGCGCTGACCTGTTACAATCCTGACGAACATGGCGCCGGCGAGACATTCGGCTGTGACGCGCCGCCGCTACACCAGCCCTTGCCCAATCTGGGGAGAAGGCAGGATGACGAGGTTGATCGAAGAACCCGGCGGCAGCCGGAACGAGGCACCGGCCGGACACAGGCGCGGCCGCGGCGCCTTCGCCAGCGCGCTGGCGGCCGTGCTGATGACGAGCGGCATGCTGGTGGCCGTCGCGCCGCCGGATGACGTGAACGATGCGAAACGCGCGCTGACCGCGCAGCGGCCCACCGTTCCGGCGATCGACGAGATCGCCTGAATGGGGGGGGCGCCGGGGCAGCCGGGTCGTCATGAACGGCCCGGCTGTTGGCGAGCCGCCGCTCGGCTGGGCAGATGTGATTTTTGATAATCGAACGCGAGATCGGCGCCGCGTGCGTCGACGGGAACTGTTCGTTGTTCCACGCGGGACGCCCCGTTAGGTGTCCCGTTATAGTTCGGTTAGTTGTTTTTGCACCCGCATCAGAGATGCTCAAGTTCTGAGCGAACAACAACTGGACAGGTTGCTGGTGTGCCCCTAACCATGCGGCGGTAAAGTGGGGGGAATTCATGTATCTGGGGGTTGCGTCGCGTCGGCGGCGAGTGCGTGCTTATGCGCTGGGAACGAGCGCGATCGTGCTGGGGATCATGGTCAGCGGGCCGGCGGCGGCGCAATGCGTACCGGACCCGGCAACCCCAAACGGCACTGTCACCTGTGCCGGCACCGATACCGACGGCCTGACCGTGGCGACCGATAATGTGCGCGTTCTGGTGACGGCCGGTGGCACGGTGCGGCCGGGCGCGGCTGATGCGGCGATCACCAGCCAAGCCCGCGATACGGCGCTCCAGATCGCTGGCCTGGTCGACGGGCAGGCGAAGACCGGCATCCTCGTGACCAGCGGACTTTCGGTCGTCGGACCGTGCGATCCTTATGCAGGCGCGACGGTGGGCACCTGCACGCCGGGCACCACCGTCACCTATCCCCGGCCCGGCAACGCCGCCATTTCCGTGCAGAGCGGCGGTACGGTGACGGGGGCCAATGCGATCGTGTTCCGCCGTGCGTCCGCCCTTGACGGATCGGTCTCGGGATCGATCAACAATGCCGGCACGATCACTGGCACGGCAGGCGAGGCAATCCTGGCCGAAGGTGGCGGCGTGGACGGCATCACCATCAGGAACAGCGCATCGGGAACGATCGGCGGCGGGATCTCCGGCCGGATTTCCTACCTGACCAACGATGGCCGGATTAATGGAGGCGGCCGCTCCGCCCTGGCCACGACCCAGAGCGGCGCGAACATCGTGAACAGCGGCACGATCGTTTCCAGCGGCACGGCGGCGACGCTGAGCGGCACCGGTTATCTGGGCGTCACCAACAATGCCGGCGGCAGGATCGGCGGCAGCGCGGTGGCGATCACCACCAGCGGCATGCTTGTGCTGACCAACATGGGCACGATCAACGGGGCGGTGATCTCCACTGGCTCGGCCAGCCAGGGCAGCACGATCGATACCCGTCAGGGCACGATCAACGGTGACCTTCGCCTGGGCGCGGGCAACGACCTGCTGCGCGCGCGATTCGATCCGGCGACCGGCCAGGTTGCCTCGATCACCGGCGCGATCGATGGCGGTGCCGGCACCGACACGCTGTCGATCGGGATCGATGCGGATGCGACGCTGGCCACGGCGGTGCTGCCGACGAACTTCGAGTTGCTCGGCCTCGATCTCACCAACGATCCGACGATCACAATCGCAGCCAGCTTCGCCAGCGGCAGCGGGCTTTCCGTCTCGGGCGCGGGAACGGTGATCAACCAGGCGGCACTGGTCACGCGCGGGCCGGCGATCCGCAGCCTGTCAACCTACGGCCAGACGATCGTCAACGAAAACAGCATCACCGCAACCTTCGATGCGGCAGGCGGGGCTGAGCA
>NZ_LSKH01000013.1:0-17561 GCF_001557395.1 Sphingomonas sp. CCH5-D11
CCCGCCGCGGCTGCTACCGTGGCGGGTTCTTCTTGGTCCTCGGAAGCACGAATGCGCGGTGCCGGTGTATAGACTTCGTGCTTTCGGCGACCGTTCAAGCCGGATCGGCGAGGCCGGCGAACTCGCGCTGGTCGTAGTAGCGGAGCTTGTGCGCCCATAGCGGGCGCTGCCCTTGCCGGAGCAGCAGCAGCATATCGGCCGGCATCCGCATGATTTCGTCGGGCGTCACCAGGCGCCGGGCCGAGACATGCGTGCTAACGCTTTGCGAGGGGTCGGGACGCTCGAACCAACTCGTCTTGTGCGACGTGCTGACGGAATCGTATTCGATCGTCGTGTCGCCGATCGTGCGCGAGAGCATGTCGGCGGTGGCATGGTCGTTAACCCCGAACGCCTGAACGACGCCGGCGTTGGACAGGAAAGTGCCGGCGCGTTCGCCGTAGGTGGCGCGGAGCTGGTGCATGTCCTGGAGGATCGGCCAGAGCTGGAGACCGTAGCCGGCCATCAGGCCCATCGCGCGCTCGACCGGCTCCAAGCGGCCAAGCGCGGCGAACTCATCGAGCAGGAACAGCACCGGACGGGCAGGCCGGGCGGGGGAGCGCGCCATATCGGTGATGGCTTGCGCGACCAGCAGCCGCAGCCAGCGCGCATAGGTGTCAAGCCGATCGGGCGGCAGCACCAGGAATACCGTCGCCGGCGTCTCCTTGAGATCGGCGAAGCGAAAATCGGACGCGGCCGTGCTGGCGACGATGCGCGGGCTGTCCAAAAAATGCGTGTGGCGCTGCGCCGAGGAGAGCACGCCGGCCCCTTCACGATCGGATTTGCCGAGCTGGCGGTTGGCGGCGCGCGCGACCAGGCCGCCGGCGGCCGAGCTGTCCGTCATCGCCGCCAGCAGGCCTGAGAAGCGGGCGGGGGGGAGCGTCAGCAACTCGCGCACCGTCGCGAGCGTCCGGCGATCGGCGGGCTCGGTGGTGACGACATGGAGGATCAGCCCGGCGATCAACGCCTTGGCTTCCTCGTTCCAATGCGCCTCCCCGGTCTGCCCGGGCGCGTCGTAGACCAGCGCGTCGGCGAGCGTGCCGGCATCTTCGGCGAGGTCGATCGAGCCGGGATCGAGCCGATCGAGCGGGTTGTAGCGTGCCGCGGGCTGACCGGAGACCCCGAACGGATCGAGGCACCAGACCTTGCCCTTGGCGGCGCGCGCGCGAGCCGTCACGCGGGCATTCTCGCCCTTGGGGTCGATGCAGATGATGGAGCGATCGAGGGTGAGCAGATTGGGGATGATCGTGCCGACGCCCTTGCCCGAGCGGGTGGGGGCGATTGTCAGCAGGTGTGCCGGGCCGTCGTAGCGGAGCAGCTTGCCCGATTCCATCGCGCGGCCGATCAGAAGATCTCCGGACGTTTCAAGGCGGCGCACGTCCGCTCGATTGCCGAACCGCGCCGAACCCAGCAGGTCGTTCGGCCGGGTCGCGGCACGGCGGTTGATCTTCCAAGTGAAGAACAGGATCAGCCCGGCGAGCAGGAACGGAATGTCGGTCGCGATCTCGCCATAGCCGAAGATGCTCTTGAGCCAGTAATGGCTCGCGAACAGCGCCACGGCGGCCACGACAGCCGCGAGCCGCCAACTGATCGGCCGACGCCCGCCGATGACGGAAATGGCCATCAGCGCGCCTGCAACGCGAAATCCACCCGCACGGTGACGATGCCGGTGTTGGTGCCGGCCAGGACCGGCGGCCCCTGTTCAGCTTGCGGAGCGACGACCGGGGGCGGCGCGGCGATGCGCGCGTCCATCTCCCCGATCGGCGGCATGTAGCCGCCCTGGCCGCCGTCGCGGATCGAGAGCACGCGCGCGACGCGCAGGTTGGCGGCGGCGGCATAGGCGTCGGCCTTGGCGCGCGCCGCCTTGTAGGCGAGATCGTAAGCGCCGAGATTGGCTTTTTCCGGATCGGCGACCGAAAGGTTGGGACCAGAGACGATGTTGGCCCCGGCGGCGGTAACGGCGGCAAGGGCATCGCTCACCCGCTTGGTGTCGCGGACCCGCACGGCAACGCTGTTGCTCGCCTCGTAGCGTCCCTTGTTCGCGCCATAGTCGATCCGGTTGACCGAAAGGTTGCGGGTTTGGATGTCACGTTCGGGGATGTTCAGCCGGCCCAAGGCGGCGGTGATCTTGTGCATCGTTTCCGCGTTGCGGGTGCTGGCGGCCTGCGCGTCGGCGGCGATGCTGGACAGGCCGGCGGTGAACAGGGCCTGGTCGGGCGTTGCCTCGGCGCGGCCTGTGCCGGTGACGGTAAGCACGGTTTCGTCGCGATCGACGCCGCGAGGATCGGGCGCGGCCTCGGTGCAGCCCGACAGGACCGTCAGGGCGGCGAGACCGATAAGGGGCGCGGGGACCGCTTTCATGTGTCAGCTCCGTTGGAAAGGGGCGTGACTGCCAGCGCCGGATCGGCGTCGGGATGATCCATCAGCTTGAGGACGATTTGCGTGGCGAGGGGTGGGGGCACGGCTTCGTCGCGCAGCATGTCGAACAGCATATGTTCGTCGGTTTCCAGCGCCATGCCCTCGATCGCGAGGTTGGCGCGCGAGTCTGCATCATCCTCGCGCCACATAGCGACTTCCGCAGGCGAGCCGCGCTTGAAGCGCAGCGCGCGGACCTCTGCCCGGATCGCTTCGACATTCAGTTTGCTCATTTGGCTTCTCGCCCTTCCATTTCCGCATCGAACGCGCGTTTGCCGCGCCGCTTCCATAGTGCGAGCACGTTGCTCGCATCGTCACCGCGTGCGCGACCGGCCAACTCCAGCAGCGCGCCGTAGAGCGTCGCGCGATCGTCGTCGGTCAGCTCGACCAAACCGGCTTTCTGAACGAGGCCGCCCAGCTCGATCAGGTGGCGGGTGCGTTCGCGTCGAGCCAAGACCCAGCTCCGGTTATCCGTTCGACGCTGCGCCGCTTGCGCGCGCAGCATCGCTGTCTGGTTGCGCCGCTCCGCCGTTGCCGTTGCTTCCAGCATCTTTAGCAGCCTTGCGCGCGCGCCGCTGAAAGAAGGCAGCGCCATCAGAGCGCCACGCCTCCCGGTTCTCGGCGACCTCGGCCTCCGCGACAATATGGAGTAGCGCGCCGGTGAGAACATCGAGATCGAGCGCGTCGGCTCCGGTTGCGGTGACGAGCTGGCCGAGCTGTTCCACCTTCCGCGCCTTGATCGTCCTGGCCTTGTCGTTCAGCGCCTTCAACTCGGCATCATAATCGCGGACCTTACGCATCCCAGCTTTCCTCCGTTTCCTGTTCGGGCAGACCAGCGCCGCAGTCGGCCCAGGGCAGACGAGCTTCGACGCCGTAGTGATAGGCGGGCACGACACGCTCGGGATGATCGAGTGTGCCGGCATGGAAGGCGACTTCATCGATCGCTACACCACTTCCCTCATCATAATGGAGCGTCAGCGCCGAACCGCATTGCCCGCAGAAGGACCGCCGCGCGATCGGCGACGAGCGGTAGGATATTTGTGTCTCGCCATGCCAGCCCACATCGTCCCAGCGCACCCATGCGAGTACGGCGAAGGCGCTGCCGGTCGATTGTCGGCACATCGAGCAATGGCAATAGTGAACGCGAGGTGCGGCGCGTAGCACGTAGCGCATGGCTCCGCACAGGCAGCCGCCTTCAAGTTCTTGCTGGTCGCGCTCTTCCATTCTTCTTCCTCGCGCCCGTGAACCGGAGTCGCAGCCTAGCACGGTTGTGTCTGGAGGGTAGCGTTCGCATCAAGGAATGCGGCGAAGTCAATCACGCGAACGGCAGAGAGTGTGAGTGCGCGCTTATACGTCGTTGCCGACGGGCGCTAAGAAAGGCATCATTAGGGTCGTCATGGCGATCTACCATTTCTCGGCCAAGGTCATCAGTCGCGCCAACGGATCGAGCGCCGTTGCCAGCGCGGCCTATCGCGCGGCGGAACGGCTGCACGATGACCGACTCGGGCGCGACCATGATTTCTCGAACAAGGCCGGCGTCGTCCATTCGGAAATCATGGCTCCGCAAGGTGCGCCGGAGCGTTTAAACGATCGCGCGACCTTGTGGAACGAGGTCGAGGCCGGTGAGAAACGCAAGGACGCGCAGTTGGCCCGCGAGGTCGAGTTCTCGATTCCGCGTGAGCTGAACCAGCAACAGGGCATCCAGCTCGCCCGCGATTTCGTCGAAAAGCAGTTCGTGGAACGCGGCATGATCGCGGACATGAATGTGCATTGGGACAAGGCCGAGGATGGCAGTCCCAAGCCCCACGCCCATGTCATGCTGTCGATGCGCGAGATAGGGCCGGAGGGCTTCGGCCAGAAGGTGCGCGAGTGGAACAGCACGGCGCTATTGCAGGAATGGCGCGAGGCGTGGGCCGATCATGTCAACGAGCGGTTGGCCGAGCTGGATATTGACGCCCGCATAGACCATCGGACGTTGGAGGCGCAGGGCATCGACCTTGAGCCCCAACACAAGATCGGGCCGGCGGCGTCGCGGATGCCCGAACAGGGGCTTGAGGCCGAGCGGGTCGAGGACCATGCCCGGATCGCTTGGCGGAATGGCGAAAAGATCATCGCCAATCCGCAAATCGCGCTCGATGCGATCACGCGCCAGCAGGCGACGTTCACGCGGCGCGACCTGGCGCAGTTCGCGTTCCGGCACAGCGACGGCAAGGACCAGTTCGACCAGGTGATGAGCGCGGTGCGGACCAGCCCCGAGCTGGTGGCGCTGGGCAAGGACGGACGCGGCGAGGACCGCTTTACCTCGCGCGATATGATCGACACCGAGCAGCGGTTGGAACGCGCCGGCGATCGGCTTGCTGGACGGAAGGGGCATGGTCTCCCGGCGGCAGCGTGGGATCGTGACGCCGCCGCCGGAAGTGGGGGCCTGACACTCGGGGCAGAACAGCAGGCCGCGCTGGCACATATCACCGGCAAGGGCGATCTTTCAATTGTCGTCGGCTACGCCGGCACCGGCAAATCGACCATGTTGGGCGTTGCGCGCGACGAATGGGAGCGCGCCGGCTATCAGGTGCGCGGCGCGGCCCTGTCGGGGATCGCGGCCGAGGGCTTGGAAGGCGGCTCCGGCATCCAGTCGCGCACGATCGCCAGCATGGAATATCAGTGGGGCCAGGGGCGCGAGCTGCTAGGTCCGCGTGACGTGCTGGTGATCGACGAGGCCGGCATGATCGGCACGCGCCAGATGGAGCGCGTGCTGTCAGAGGCCGAGCGGGCAGGGGCTAAGGTCGTTCTTGTCGGCGACGCCGAGCAGTTGCAGGCGATCGAGGCCGGCGCGGCGTTCCGCGCGCTGGCCGAGCGCCACGGCGCGGCCGAAATCAGCGACGTTCGCCGGCAGCATGAGGACTGGCAGCGCGACGCCACGAAGGCGCTGGCGACGGGCCGCACCGGCGAGGCGATCCATGCCTATGAGCAGCACGGCATGGTCCACGCGGCGGACACGCGCGAAGCTGCGCGGGGCGAGCTGGTGGGCCGCTGGGACGCGCAGCGGCTTGCCGATCCGGACAAGACGCGGATCATCCTCACCCACACCAATGCCGAGGTGCGCGATTTGAACCAGGCCGCGCGCGAATGTCTGCGCGACGCCAGCGAGCTGGGGGCGGACGTGCGCGTGTCGGCCGAGCGGGGCGCGCGCGAGTTCGCCAGCGGCGACCGCATCATGTTCCTGAAAAACGAGCGCGGCCTTGGCGTGAAGAACGGCACGCTGGGAAAGGTCGAGCGCGTTTCGCCCGACAGCATGGCGGTGCAGCTCGACGATGGCCGGAGGATCGCGTTCGACCTCAAGGACTATGCCCATGTCGATCATGGCTATGCCGCGACCATCCATAAGTCGCAGGGCGTGACGGTGGATCAGGCGCATGTGCTGGCGACGCCGGGGATGGACCGTCATTCGGCCTATGTCGGCATGTCGCGGCACCGTGACGGGGCGCAGCTCCACTATGGGCGTGATGATTTTCCCGATCAGCGTCAGCTCGCCCGTGTCCTGTCGCGTGACCGCGCAAAGGACATGGCCGGCGACTATGGGCGTGAGGGCGCTACGGCCGAGCAGGACCGGGTGCGTGCGTTCGCCGAGCGGCGCGAGATCCGGTTCCCGGAACTCGCGCGGGAGATGGTTGCCAAGGTGCAGGCGAAGGCCAAGGGCATGTTCGCTGGCTTCCGCCCGAAACCGACGTCGCCCGAGCCGGTGCGCGACGGCAAAGGGGGGCCGATCAACACCGGCTCCGAGCGGGGATCGCCCGCGCCCAATCAGGCCAAGGCGATCGAACGCTATGCGCGCGCCCAGGCCGATATGGACCGGATGCGCGAGAAGGGCTTGCCTGTGCTCCCGCACCAGAAAGAGGCGCTGGCGAAGGCCGGGGACGCGCTCGATCGGGTGCGCCCCCAGGCGGCCCGGGATTTGGCTTCCGCGTTCGAACGCAACCCCGCACTGGTGCGCGACGCGGCCGAAGGCAAAGCCGGCGGGGCGGCGCGGGCAATGGCCGAGGAAGCCCAGGTCCGTTCCAATCCCGAACTGCGTGCCGACCGCTTCGTGGAGCGCTGGCAAGGTATGGCGCGCGAGCGGGCCGAGCTCGCGCGCAGCGGCGATCGCGCCGGCGCGGAGCGCACGGCCAAGAAGATGGACGGCTTGGCGGGAGGGTTGCATCGCGATCCGCAGCTCGAATCCGTGCTGCGGCGGCGCGCGCCCGAGCTGGGGCTGGAAATGCGTCGGGATCGTCCGATCAGCCAGGAATTGACCCGTTCGCTGGAAATCGGCCGCGATCGAGGGTTGAGCCGATAAGGAGAGACAATGGCGGACGAGGAATGGGAGGAAGGCGGCGACGCGGCAACGGAGGCGTTCGAGCAGGTGCGCGCCGCGGTCGAGCAGCAGCGCGGCGAACTGGCATTGATGCGCCGCGCCATCGAGGGCTTGGCGGCCGAGCGCGCCAGCATCGACGTGCCGGATTATTCCGAGACGCTGGGGCATGTCGTTCAGGGGCTGGACGGCATCAACGGACGCCTGGACCAGGTTACGACGACCATCGTGAAGTCGCCGGCGCTGGCGATGACGCCGGCGCAGGTCTCGGCTCAGATCAATCGAGCGGCGGCCGACCTTCGCAGCGCCGACCATGCCGCCCTCGCGACCGCCACCGACGAGATGAAGCAGCAGGGGCGCGAGCTGCGCACCGTCGTTCAATCGGCGCTGACGGCGCGGGATCAGAAGGACCGTCAACTATGGTTCGGGCTGGGCGGGTTGCTTATAGGCATCCTCCTCTGGTCCTTCCTTCCCGGTATGGTCGCGCGCGAGATCGCGCCGGCGAGCTGGCAATGGCCCGAACGCATGGCGACGCGGGTTCTTGCCGAGGCGACACCGTGGGATGCCGGGCAGCATCTGATGGCGAGCGCGTCACCGGCGAGCTGGGAGGCGATCGTCGCGGCCGACAGGTTGCTGCGCGACAATCGTGAAAAGATCGAAGGATGCCGGCAAGCGGCAAGGAAGGCGGATCAGCCGGTGCGATGCACGATCCAGGTGGGAGTGAAGAGATAATGGTGATTCCCTACCGCTCGACGCCCATATTCGATGAGGCGACATTGCCCGCTGCCCTGCGCTCCGAACATCGCACCAAGGCCGGTGTGTGGGGCGTGATCCGGGTCATCGAAGGGAGATTGAAGCTTACCTGTCTCGATCCGGCCTCTGAGGTGATCCTTACACCCGATCGGCCAGGGCTGGTGCTTCCGGAACAGCCGCATTTCGTCGAACCGCTCGGAGCCATGCGGATGCAGGTCGATTTCTACGATCAGCAGCCAAGCCTTTAGGGAGAGCCATGCCTAAAACAGCCTTGTCATACCCGCTTCTTGCCATCCTCGCTCTTGATGGCTGTGCGACGCCCGAACCGGCGTCCAATTTCGGCCCGCCTCCCGCCGGGCAGTCGGAGCGAAGCGGCGAGATCATGCCTTGGGAGCTGACTTATGGCGCGGCCTTGATGACCGCCAAGGTCTACCCGCACTTGGCAGCGACGGGCGATGCAAACGCCAATCTGTTCATCTCCCCGGTCAGCCTGTCGCAGGGCCTGGGGCTCGCCTATCTTGGCGCGCGGGGCGGCACGCGGGAGGAGATCGGCCGCGTGCTTGGCTGGGATTCGGCCCGCAACGTCCCTGCGCTCATCAAGTCCTACAATGCCCAGCTCAACGACACCGGCGATGCCGATACCGCGCTCGGCATCGCGAACGCGCTGTGGCTGGCGAAGGGATTTCCGGTCCGAAACGAGTATGTCGCCGAGGCGCATGCCGGCTTCGAAGCGGCTCCGGAAATAGTCGATTATGCCGGTGATCCCACCGGAGCGGCCGAACGGATCAACGGCTGGGTTTCGCGCGAGACGAAGGGCAGGATTTCGCAGATCGTCTCTCCGAGCGGCTTCGGGGATGACACCGCCGCTGTGCTGACCAACGCGCTTTACTTCAAGGCGAAGTGGCAGGTGCCGTTCGAGGAGACGGAAACGCGGTCCTTCACGCGTGGCGACGGCACGCGCATCCCGATCACGATGATGAAGCAAACCGGGCGGTTCCAATATCGCGAGACCCGGGAAGGGCAAGCGATCGCGCTGCCTTATGGTCGCAACGGTCGTTTCGTGATGGAGATTTTCCTGCCACGTGACGCGGCAACCCTGCGCCGCTGGGAGCGTGAGCTGAAGGGTGTCGATTTCTTCGCCGGCGAGCAGGGCGGCAATGATCGTTTCAACCTGTCAGCGGAGCAGGCTCGCGAGATGCGGATCGTTCTGCCCCGCTTCGAAGCGAGGTTCGATGAGAGCGTGAAGGCAGCGCTGATCGCAGCGGGCATGCCAAGCGCCTTCGACCAGCAGCGTGCGGACCTGTCGGGGATCGCCAGCGGTGTGCGCCTGGCGATCGATGACGTGGCGCACGCGACCTTCCTGCGCATCGATGAGGAGGGCACCGAGGCGGCGGCGGCAACCGCAGTCAAGATCGTCGTGACCAGTGCGCGGATAGAGCCTCAGGTGCCGGAGATGGTGGTCGATCGTCCTTTCCTTGCCACCCTGCGAGACCGAAAGAGCGGCGCGGTGCTGTTTTTCGGGCGCATCGCCGATCCGACAGCGATTCCATAGGCGCACTCAGGCCATGCTCCGTTCAGCCGTGCGGGCGTAACCTCCCGGTATGATGATGGTGTCGCTATCGCGAGCGATCGGAACGGCTCTGGCCGGTGCGGCGTTGAGCGCGTCCACGTCCGCCATGGCGTGCTCCTGCATCCTGCCCAACAATATCGAGGCAGCGGCGCGCGCGGCGTTCGCCAAAGCCGATCTTGTTGGTGAGTTGGAGATAGGGCGGGCGCCGGTGACGGCACCGCGCAGTTTCTGGTGCGGGTCGGACGGACGAGCGCGACCATGGTTCAGGCCCGGGCATAAGATCGAGCAGAGCCGCCCCGCGCGCGTTATCAGCATCACAAAGGGCCGCGTCTCGGGACCAATTCGCATCCGCACCAGTCCGGTGATGAACATAGGTGGCCGGTGCGGAATGACCGGGAATAGCTGCCAGGTGTCTCTCGGCCGAAGCACCGTTCGGACCGGCCCCATGCTGTTTCGGCGTGTTGCGCCGGGCACCTATGAACCCTTGGACGTTTGCACCCAGTCGGCGTTCACCACCTGGCTCGAACAGCGCCAGAAGCGTCGCGCACTCCCGCAGACGCGGTAACGCTTCGAGGAACCATCGATTTCCTGAATCACCGGCGTGCCATTGATTCAAGAAAGTCGCCGGACTTGGAGAGGCATAATTCGTAGGCTCCGCGCCATGAAGGGGTCGGTTCCGGCTGAGGGCGAAATGACACCCTAAGCGAAATGGCCGGGTTTGGCTGGAGAACGGACTGGTGGCTTTCCGACAGCGATCCTCTACTCGCTGCCATCTCGAGTTCGCCCGGTTTTTCTGTACGCAGCGGGCTTTGCGGAAGCACTGCCCTGAATATCTTCCGGTCGAGCGCCCGCCGGGCAAATAAGTTGCTTCAGCACCCGGCCTCAGACAAATGCCTGTTATGGAGGGACCCGGGACGGTAGCTGTACGGATCAGATCGGGCTGGGGCTGGCTTGTGCTGGTGACCTTAACTGTCTCCACCATTGGTGACGAGATCTCCCTCATCACTCTGATGTTTCGGGCTGCCGAGAACGAGACGCGTTTTGCCGTGCCCATGCTGCTGATTGCGCAGCTGCTACCTGGTTTAATCGCTGCTCCGTTCATCGGTCGCTTTGTCGATAGGCGTGATGCTGGCAGAATACTTGTCGTCACCGGCCTAGCACAAGCGGCGCTTCTCGCCTGGATTGCCGGCAACACGGCGATGTTGCCGACGCTCGTTGGCGCAAGCGTGCTCAGCATCTGCTTCGCCATCAGCGGAACGGCGACCTTCGCGCTTATACCCGTACTGGCGACAGCACTTGGCATGCCGCTCAGCCGCGCGAATTCCGTGCTTGAGCTTGTGCGCGGTGTTGGGATGCTTGCAGGTCCGGTAGCGGGCGGTATCCTGATTGCGTGGATCGGCGCGCGCAGTGCTTTGCTCATTGATGCTGCCAGCTACGTCTTGCTCGCCACCGTGATCCTGGCCAGCGGCTTGCGCCGGCCGATAGCGCCGGATGAGCAGGAACCTCGTACATTGCTCGCCGAGTACTGGCCGATCCTCCGCAACCGGCGGATCACGGTGATGACAGGATCGCTGGCTTTGGAGGTCTTTGCCTCTGCCATCGCAGATGTAGCATTCGTGTTCCTGATCACAGTGACGCTGAAGCAAGGCCCCCTCGCATTTGGCCTGGTAACCGCTTGCTGGGCCGCCGGCATGATCCTGGGCGCTCTCGCGGCAGGTGCGCGGCCGATGCGCCGACCTGCTCCTTTGGCTTTCGTTGCGGCCACTATGATTGGCGTAACCATGCTGGTGATCGGCAGCGCCGCTTTGGTCGGCGCGGCCACCATCATGTTGATCGGGATGGTTTTCGTATTCGGCGGAGTTGCCAACAGCGTGCACAATGTGGCGGTACGCACGATGCTGCAAAACGAAACGCCGACCGACCACCATGGGAAGGTTGCAGCTATTTACGGCGCAGTCACGAGCAGCGCCGTCATCATTGGCTATGTCACGGGTGGACTGTTCACCCCGAGCAACGCGGTCGGTGCTTATCTGATTGCCGGTACGCTGGGTACAGCCGCCGGCTTGGCGGGATGGGGGTTGTTCAGCAGGTTTGCCCGTTAGACTGGCGTCGCGTCCGACAAGCGGCACCCAATCTGCTGGTCGATGAATGTACGGCAGCTTCAGCGACAGGCCGATATGGGGCGACTGGCGCCCTCTCGGCGGGGGCGGGAGGTGAAAACTGATTACTCTGCTATTTCAATGTCAGGGGCCGTGTCCAACCGCGCCCGCCCCACGATCGCGGCGACGGTGTTCTTGCTGAGGCCGAGGTCGCGCGCGATCCAACGATAGCTGCGACCTTCGGCAACGAGCGCCAGCACCTTGGGGGCGAGCCGGTCGGACTTGGGGCGGTCGCCGGACTGTCGCCCGAGTTTGCGACCC
Source organism: Sphingomonas sp. CCH5-D11 (assembly GCF_001557395.1). Taxonomy (NCBI): domain Bacteria; kingdom Pseudomonadati; phylum Pseudomonadota; class Alphaproteobacteria; order Sphingomonadales; family Sphingomonadaceae; genus Sphingomonas; species Sphingomonas sp. CCH5-D11. Next base: position 11,543 of record NZ_LSKH01000013.1, read on the forward strand.
CGCGCCCGCGCCGCGGCGAGACCGGACCGAACGCGCTCGCTCAGCATGTCGCGCTCGAATTGCGCGATGCCGGCGAGCATCGTAGCCATCATTCGCCCGTGCGGTGTATCGACCTCGAACGTCATGCCGCTCATCGCGACTACCGATACCCGCCAACCCGACAGCCGGTTCAGCGTATCGAGCAGGTCCTGGGTCGAGCGTCCCCACCGGCTGAGTTCGGTGACAAGGATCGCATCGATGTGGCGGGCCTGCGCCAGTTTCATCACTTCGGCGCGCGCCGAGCGGTTGGCCTTCATCCCTGAGGCGGTTTCGCGGAAAACGTCGATGACCTCATAGCCGCCACGCTCGGCGAAACCGGCGAGGTCACGCAGCTGCCGCTCACACGACTGGTCGGCGGTCGAGACCCTGGCGTAGATGGCGGCGCGTTGTCCCAATTGAACCTTCCTGAAATCAGGCTTCAAAAACCCTTGATTTGCGTGGGGTGAGTGTTGTCCAAAACAGACTTCTGTTCAACAGGGACACTGCCACATGCCGAGACGCCACATCCTGAGCGCCCGGCAGCGGTCGGCGCTGCTTGACCTGCCGACCGACGAGGCGTCGCTGCTGCGGCATTACATTCTGGCGGATGACGACTTGGCTCACATCGACCGGCGGCGTCGGCCGGAAAACCGGATCGGCTTCGCCCTGCAACTCTGCGCACTGCGCCATCCGGGCCGGATGCTGGTGCCCGGCGAAGTGATCCCGCTCGCGGTATCCACCTTCCTGGGGGCTCAACTTGGCATCGCCGGCGATACGCTCGTCCGCTACGCCGTCAGGCGCCAAACCCGCCAGCAGCACATGGAGGTGCTGCGCTCTGTATATGGGTACAGGACGTTTCCCGGACAGGGTCCGCGAGCGCAGGCTTTTCGTGAATGGCTGTTCGCCGAAGCCGAACAGGCACGCTCCAACGACGATCTCGCCCGGCGTTTCATCGCTCGCTGCCGTGACACTATGACCATCCTGCCCGCGATCACGACTATCGAGCGGTTGTGCGCGGATGCGCTCGTCGCGGCCGAACGCCGGATTGAACGGCGGATCGCCGAGCGGCTCAGTTCCGCGACCTGCGCTCGGCTCGACGAGCTGACCACTGAAATGCTGCCGGGCACGATCAGCCGTTTCATCTGGCTGCGCCGGATCGAGCCGGGCAACAATTCCGCCGCGGCGAACCGGCTACTCGATCGATTGGAGTTCCTGCGTGCGATGGACCTCGATGCCGGCCTGCTTGCCGGAGTCCCACCGCATCGCGTCGCCAGGTTGCGGCGACAGGGCGAACGGTACTTTGCCGATGGTCTGCGTGATCTGAGTGCCGACCGGCGTCGCGCCATCCTCGCGGTCTGTATCATTGAGTGGGCAACCGCGACTGCGGATGCGGTGATCGAGACGCATGACCGGATCGTTGGCCGCACCTGGCGCGAGGCGAAGCAACTGCATGACACACGGGTCGCAGACAGCAGGGGTGGGGTCACTGCGACGCTGGCGGGCTTCGCGGCGCTCGGCGGATCGCTGCTCGAAGCGCATGGCGACGGTGCGTCGCTTGACGATGCGATCGCGCGTGCGGCGGGATGGGAGCATCTGACCCGCCTCACCGCTACGGCCCGGACGTTGACAGACACGTTGGGCGACGATCCGCTGGCCCATGTCGATCAGGGCTATCACCGCTTCCGTCGCTATGCCCCGCGAATGCTACGCTGCCTCGACCTCGAAGGCGCGCCGGTCGCCCGGCCCTTGCTGAACGCGGTGACCGCCATCGCCACCAAAGGCACGCCCCCGGCGACTGACGATTTCCTGCGGCCGCATTCCAAATGGCGGAGACAGTTGCGAGCGAAGGGCGACGATGATGCCCGTCTCCGAGAGGTCGCGGTCATGTTCCACCTGCGTGACGCGCTACGCTCGGGCGACATCTGGCTCGACCGCTCGCATCGGTATGGTGACCTGCGCAACGTCCTGGTGTCGATGGAAGTCGCGCATGCTGCGAAGCTGGCCGTACCGTCTGATCCGCATGTCTGGCTCGCCGATCGCAAAGCCCGTCTTGCCGATGGCCTTGCCCGGCTCGGTCGCGCCGCGCGTAACGGCACGATCCCGAAAGGCAGTATCGAGGACGGCACACTGCGCATCGATCGCCTCACCGCTGACGCGCCGGATGGGATCGATGACTTGGTGCTCGATCTCTACCGCCGTCTGCCGTCCGTCCGTATTACCGACCTGCTGCTCGAAGTAGATGCCGCGCTCGGCTTCACCGAGGCCTTCACGCACCTGCGCACCGGCGTTCCGTGCGACGACCGGACCGGCCTGCTCAATGTCCTGCTCGCAGAGGGTTTGAACCTGGGCCTGCGCAAGATGGCCGAGGCTTCCAACACCCATGATTACTGGCAACTCTCTCGGCTCGCGCGCTGGCACGTCGAACGCGAGGCGATCGATCAGGCGCTGACCCATGTGGTCGCCGCACAAGGCGATCTGCCGATGGCGCAGGTCTGGGGTATGGGCACTACCGCATCCGCCGATGGCCAATTCTACCCCGCCGCGCGACAGGGCGAGGCGATGAACACGGTCAACGCTCGCTATGGCAACGATCCCGGCATCAAGGCCTATACCCACGTCAACGACCGCTTCGCGCCGTTTGCATCGCGGACCATCCCTGCGACCGTCAGCGAAGCCCCATACTTGCTCGACGGGCTGACGATGAATGAGGCCGGGCGACGGATCGAGGAGCAATACGCCGACACTGGCGGGTTCACCGACCATCTGTTCGGGATCAGCGCCACGCTCGGCTACCGCCTGGTGCTGCGCATCCGCGACCTTCCGTCCAAACGGCTCTACGTGTTCGATCCCGCCGCTACGCCGAGCGAGTTACGTCCGCTGGTGGGCGGGAAGGCGCGCGAAGCGCTGGACCAGCGGGCACAAGAGATCGCGACTGCGATCAGTCTCATGAAGAGGGCGATGGCTTTGCTCGACAAGGCCGACGAGCGCGGCAATGTCGCCGTGCACCTTCAAGCGGCGCTTGACGCGGCCGAGGACAAGTCCCCCGAGCAGCAACGCGCCGAAGCCGCTGCCCTTGAGGCGCGGCTGTTCCCTCCTGGGGAATGACTGGAGCCACCAATACTTCCTGCCGGAAGCGGGGATAGAGCCCCTGTGGTCCATTGGCCTTGCCTGCCCGTCAGGCAAAATCCCCGCGGCCCCAAGGGCTAGCTGGCACCATCGAGCGCGCGGCAGAGCGTCCCGATCAGAAGCTTGCGCGAAGCGGGCTTGTGGCAGGTCGGGCGTGAGGCGTGGGCAGCCGGGATCATGCTGGCCGCACCCGTGGCGAAGATGAAGGGCACGCCGCGACGGTCCAGTTCGTCCGCGATCGGGAACGAGGTTTCGGAGCCAAGTTGCACATCGAGGCTGGCGACATGAGGCGACGAGTCCAGCGCCGTCAGGGCGTCCCGCACACAATCGACAGGGCCGACAACTTCCGCGCCTGCTTCGGTTATTATCTCGACCAGCGTGGCCGCGACCCAATAATCATCTTCGACAACCAGCACGCGAAGGCCGCTGATCCCACCTTGTGTAGTCATGCCGCACCAAGCATTTACGCAGCCGTTCCACCGATCAGCGCAGCAACGCGCCGTCTGGCTCTGTGCTCTACGCGGACGTGCAAAATGTTCGTCCTGGGCTCCCGATTGCTCTAAGTAGCCGGGTAGGGGGCACGTAGAGTTATGGTCGATACTGAAACCCGGATTCGTGAGCTTGAGCATCGGTTCAGGAACATTCTCACTGTCGTTCGTTCCCTTGTCAGCCAGAGCTTGCAGGCGGCCGATTCGATCGAAGACGCCCGATCGACCATTGACGAGCGATTGGCGGCGCTGGGCAACGCGACCGAGCAGCTTCTATCCCACAACTGGCAGGCGGCGCCCCTGCCCGCGCTGGCGGAAAATGCGCTGGGCCACTTCACCCTCTACGCGGAGCGGCTTCGCCTCCACGGCCCCACGGTCACGATCGGCCCCAGGGCGGCGATGACGTTGACCCTCGCCTTTCACGAGCTGGCGACGAACGCGATCAAATATGGGTCCCTGTCCAATGAGGCGGGCACGATCGAGCTGACATGGAAGGTGCTGGATTCGGGCACCGAAGCCGAGCTTTGGATGCAATGGGCCGAACGGGGTGGCCCGCCAGTCGTCAGGCCCGAGCGGCGGGGCTTTGGGTCGCGGCTGATATGCACGGCCGTGAGCCGCAGCTTGCGCGGCCGTGCCGAGATGGAGTTTCCCGCCTCGGGCGTCGTGTGGACCTTGCTCGCTCCTCTGGCTGCGGTCGAGCTATGATCGATCCGGATACAGGATACCCCGCCGCTAAGCCTTGGGTTCATCGCGCATGCCTGTCTCTCCGGCCCGCACTCCATGCCCGACTGGATCCCTCTCGCCACTTTGATCGTCTCTTTTGTCAGGGTCCTGAAATCCGGAGCACATCTGTATGTCCAAACCGCTCTCCCCCGAAACAATGGCTTTGGTGAAAGCTACGGCGCCTGCGCTCCAGCAGCACGGCGTGGAGATTACCACGCGCATGTATCAGCGCCTGTTCGTCGATCCGGAGATCAAGGCGCTGTTCGACATGGCCGCGCACGAATCCGGCGCGCAGCCTAAGCGGCTAGCGGCCGCGATCCTCGCCTTCGCGCAGAACGTCGATAAGCTCGACGTGCTGAAACCCGCGATCGAGCGCATCGCCGCGCGCCATGTCGAGACCCATATCAAGCCCGAACATTATCCTGCGGTCGCCAATGCGCTGCTGCCGGCGATCCGCGACATATTGGGCGAGGCGGCAACCGATGAGATTCTGAACGCTTGGGGGGAGGCCTACTGGTTCCTGGCCGATATCCTTATCAACCGTGAGGCGCAGCTCTACCAGACCGAGGCGGCATAATCGCCGCAGCGGACTACTCCTCCCAAAGGATGTGAGAAGCCGGTCCTAAAATTGGTGGCCGATGCGGCCAGCCAAGATGCTCATTGTTCAACGCCATTTGCGAGTTTCAGAAGCTTGGTCTCGATGCCTTTCAGGCCAGCAATGGCCTCATGGTCGGCGACTGACCAACCATCGCTTTTTGCGTCTTCTTGGTTCCGCTGCATCCTTGCGATGATCGAGGCTGCCTCATACACCTCTTTCGCCCCGCCGTGACCACCAATATCGAGTTGGTGCGCGAGCGTCGTGAGGCGATCCACAAAGTTCGTCCGGCCTGCGGCGCCAGTGCTGCGGGCGAGAGCCTTCGGCCCTGCTTTGAGGGCGTCTCCCAAGGTTTTCAGCGCTTCATGATGAGGGGAATCGGACACGGCAGCTCCGAGAGATCGTCATCATCGTTCATAATCACGAAAGCGGAGGACGACGGGGTTCCCCGCCGTCCCTCCGTCTCAGATGGGATAGGTCGAGCCGTAATAGCCATAGACCTGCTCGCCATAGGTCCGATCGAAGGCGGGTTCCTCGCCCGCCCGATAGCGCGGCGCGCCTTCGAGCCGTTCCTTCGTCAGATCGACGACATAGCCGCCCTGGTTCGTGTCATAGGTGAGCTGGTCCCAAGGCAGCGGATGATATTCCTCGCCGATGCCGAGGAAGCCGCCAAAGGACATGACCGCATATTCGACGCGGCCTGCGCGCTTATCGACCATGAAGTTGTAAACCGAGCCGAGCCGGTTGCCATTGCGGTCGTAGACCGCCGTGCCCTCGACCTTGTTGGAGGCGATCAGTCGGTTGGTTTCATCGGTAGCAATGTCGGTGTCTGCCATTTTGGAGTCTCCTTTCGGTTTAAGGAGAACGACACAGCCCTGATGGGTTTCCGGCGAAATCGAGCAATGGGTGGCGCAGAACGATAGAGTGGGCGAGCGCCTTCAATTTGACGTCATCCCACAGATGACTAGCGGGCGCTCTGATCCAAAAATCAAAAGTTTTGCATCAATCCGAAAGTGTAAACGCTCGCGCTAAGTGGCGGCATTCTGATCGCGCTATTTGTCGGCGAGCG
>NZ_LSKH01000128.1:0-26569 GCF_001557395.1 Sphingomonas sp. CCH5-D11
AACCGCCGCTCGAGCTCGATCTGTTGCCGCTGCCGCCGGGGGCGATGGTGTATGACATCGTCTATGCGCCGCTGCACACGCCGCTGCTCGATGCGGCGGAGGCGCGCGGGCTGGAAACGATCGACGGCCTGGAGATGCTGGTGGGGCAGGCCGCTGCTGCGTTCGAGCTGTTCTTCGGCCAGCCGGCGCCGCGTGAACATGACGGCGACTTGCGGGAACTGCTGATCGCTTGAACGGTCGTCCCGGCCGCGACCGGGAAGCATGGCGGCGGGGAAACTTAGCGACCGGGAAAAACAAGGGAGGGGCAATGATCAAAGTGGGGCTCACCGGCTCGATCGGCATGGGCAAGTCGACCGTCGCCAAAATGTTCGCCGAGGAAGGCATCCCCGTCTTTGATGCGGACGCCGAGGTGCACAAGCTGCAGGGCCCGGCCGGCCGCGTGGTTGCCGCGATCGAGGCGCGCTTTCCGGGTACCACCGGAGAGGGCGGCGTGAACCGCACCGCGCTAGCCGAGGCTGTGTTGGGCGACGACGTGGCGATGAAGGCGCTGGAAGCGATCGTTCACCCGGCCGTGGGAGAGGAACGGGCCGCCTTTCTCGCGGAACATGCCGCCGCCCCGGTCGTCCTGTTCGATGTGCCGTTGTTGTTCGAAACCGGTGGCCAGCGCGCCATGGACAAGGTTGTTGTCGTTTCCGCCGCGCCCGATGTGCAGCGCGCCCGCACGCTTCAGCGGCCGGGCATGAGCGAGGGCAAGTTCGACGCCATCATCGCTCGCCAGGTGCCGGACGCGCAGAAACGCGCGCAGGCGGATTTCGTGGTTCCGACCGATGTGACGCTGGAGGAAACCCGCGCCCATGTCCGCCGGGTGATCGCTTGCCTCGTGCCCGGGGAAAGCCGATAATCCCCCGGATGCGCGAGATCGTTTTCGACACCGAGACCACCGGCTTCACCTTCGGCGACGACCGCATGGTTGAGATCGGCTGTGTCGAGCTGGTGAACCGGGTGGAGACGGGGCGGACGTTTCACGCCTATTTCCATCCGGAACGGACGATGCCGCTGGGCGCCTTCGCGATCCATGGCCTGTCGGACGCGTTCCTCGCCGACAAGCCCTTGTTCCACGCGGTGGCGGAGGAACTGGTCGCTTTCATCGGTGATGCGCCGCTCATCGCGCACAATGCCTCCTTTGACTTTGGCTTCTTGAATGGGGAGCTTGGCCGCTGCGGGCGCGACATCATCTGCATGAGCCGGATGGTCGACACGCTGGCGATCGCCAAGCAGCGGCATCCTGGCGCGAAGCTGACGCTGGACGCGCTGTGTTCGCGCTACGGGATCGATCGCTCGCACCGGGTGCTGCACGGCGCGTTGCTCGACGCGCAATTGCTGGCGCAAGTCTATGTGGAGCTGATGGGCGGCCGCCAGATCGGCCTGTCCCTCGTCAGCGATATTGTGGTGGAAGAGGTGACGGTGGAGGTGGCGGCGCCGCGTGTTGCCCGACCGCCACGCCATTTCGCACCCAATGACGAGGAACTTAGTGCGCACGCCGCGTTCATGACGAGAGTGAAGAATCCACTGTGGGGGGCCGAGGCGTCCGGTTGACGCCCAACGCTCCGGCGAATGAAGCCGGACCAGCCAATGGAGAATAGGTCGATGGATATCCGCATCTCTGGTCACCAGGTCGAAACGGGCGACGCGCTGAAGGATCATGTCGACAGCCGGCTGCAAGGCATTGCCGACAAGTATTTCAGCCGTGCGATCTCCGCTCAGGTGACCTTCGGCAAGGGGCCGCACGATGCCGGTTTTGGCTGCGACATCGTGGTTCATGTGATGCAGGGATTGGTGCTGAAAGGCCGGCACGAGGCGCATGACGCACATCTCGCCTTTGATGGCGCGGCCGAGAAGATCGAAAAGCAGCTGCGCCGCTACATGCGCCGGCTGAAGGACCGCAATGCCGGAGAGGTGCAGGCGCTGGCGGAAAGCGCGGCCTATGACAATTTCGACAACGCCGGATACACGCTGTTCGCCGAACGGATCGGCGAGGACGATGAAGCCGTCGATGCGCCGCTGATCATTGCCGAAACGCGCGTCGACATACCAGATGCGACCGTCTCGGACGCGGTGATGATGCTGGATCTGCGCAACACGGCGGCCTTGCTGTTCAAGAATAGCGGGACGGGGGCGTACAACATGGTCTATCGCCGCGGCGACGGGACGATCGGCTGGGTCGAACCGCAGCGCGCGGGGTGAACGCCGGAACGTCATGGCCAGTGATTTGAGTGATCTGCTCCACCCCGACCTGATCGTGGTCGGGGTAACGGCAAGCAACAAGAAGATGCTGTTCCAGCAGCTGGGCGCGCTGGCCGCCCAGACGCTGGATCTGAACGCTGGCGAAGTCGCCACCGCGCTGGCCGATCGCGAAAAGCTCGGCTCCACCGGCTTCGGCGGCGGCGTCGCATTGCCCCATGCCCGCATTCGTGATCTGCCGCGCATCGTGGTGATGATCGCCCGCTTGGTGCAGCCGGTCGAGTTCCAGGCCGTGGACGACATGCCGGTCGACCTGATCGTCGCCATCCTGTCGCCGTTCAGCGCGGGCGCCGATCATCTGAAAGCGCTGGCGCGCATATCCCATCGGCTGCGTGATCGCGGATTCGTGGCGAAGCTGCGCGGCGCCGGCTCCCGCGATGCCATCTACGCCTTGTTGACGGCGGACGAACCGGGAAGCACCCGCGATGCGGCCTGAAGGCGCAGAAGCGCATCACCGCGCGCTGGAATCGCTCTATGGCGCCGCGCCGATCAACCAGCTGTTTGCCTCCACGCTGGAGATCCCCGAGCCGGGCGTCGCGCGCATCAGTTTCGAGATCGTACCGGCGCATTTCCATGCCGCCGGTGCAGCGCACGGCACGTCCTACTTCAAGATGCTGGACGACGCGGCCTTTTACGCCTGCAACAGCCTCATCACCGATCGCTTTCTGCTGACCACGCAGTTCAATCTCGTTCTCACCCGGCCGTTGGCGGCGGGGCCGGTGATCGCGGAAGGACGCTGGATCAGCGGCCAGCGGCGGGTGTTCGTCGGCGATGCCCGCCTGATCACCCGCGACGGGGAAGAGGTGGCGCGTGGGACTGGCACATTCATGCGCAGCCGGATCGCGCTGGCTTCCCTGCCCGGGTATCGCCCCGCTTGAGCCCACGGCTCCCCTCTCACCTGATCGTATCGGCGCTGATGCGCCGGGTGAACGATGCTGGCGGTATCGCCGTCGTGCGCGCCCGCGGGGACGCCGATTCCGGCGCGATCCTGCTGCTGCTGGAGCGGGAAGAGCATTTCCTGGAACGTGCGATCGGGCTCGACGGTCGTGACTCGCTGGTGAGGAGCGGGCCCCGCCCCGAAAGCGGCGAATCGCTGGATGACTATTGGCAGCGGCGCCGCAGGAATGATCCGGATCTCTGGGTGGTTGCTCTGGATATCGCGGACGGCCAACGGTTCGCCGCTGAAACCATCCTGCCTTAATTGACTCAATCGCTGGGGTATGGCGATCGAGCTTTATTGATTTTCGCGTTGTGCCGCGGCGGGTGCGATCCGCATCGGTTACGCAGTCGGGGGGGATCCCGGCCGATCGCTGTTCTTTCCGAACGCCGGATCGTGTCCGCGTACCCACCGCCTTTGATAGTGGACGATGGCTTTTCTCTCGCGGGCTGCGGTTGCCGTAGCCATGACGATTTCTTTCTTCGGCCTGAGTGCGCAGAGCACGGCCGGACTGGCTGCCGAGGTCGAGCAAATGCTCCCTCAGCCTGCCGTACTGGTGTCGGAGCCGACGCCAGCAACCATTTCCGAGCCGACAGGCTTCGATGGTGATGAACTCGCCGAGGGCGATTCGGTTGCATATCCGACGCTGGCGGCGGCAGTTGCCGCGCAGTCGACGCATGATGGCGACGATGATGCCATTCAGTGCCTCGCCGGCGCAATCTTCTATGAATCCAAGGGTGAACCGCTGTCGGGCCAGCTGGCCGTGGCAGACGTGATCATCAACCGTTCCAAGTCGGGCCGCTTCCCGTCGGACATCTGTGAAGTCGTGACCCAGCGCGGTCAGTTCGGCTTCGTTCGCGGTGGCCGCATCCCGACGATCAACGAAGACAGCCGTTCCTATCGCACCGCCGTCGCGGTGGCGAAGGTGGCACTTGCCGACGCCTGGGACAGCGACGCGGATCGCGCGCTTTACTTCAATCGCGGTCGTGCGCCCGCCTCGGGCCTGACCAAGGTCGCCTCGATCGGCAACCACATCTTCTGGCGCTAAGGCCAGCGGCGAACGGCGGCCTTCTTATCGGCCGCTGCCCCACCTTTGCATTGTTCCTGAATTGTTCTATGAAGCGGGCGTGCTGACCACGCCCGCTTCCTGCGTTGATGATCCCTCTTCTCCGTTGTGCGCGGCCGATGTCGCGCGCGGCGTTACCCGGTTGCTGCTGCGGCACGAGCTGGTGGCCATGCCGGAAGTGCCGCTCGACGGTGGCCGCCGCGTCGACCTGATGGCGCTCGATGCCCGCGGCCAGATCACCATCATCGAGATCAAGGTGTCGCGCGCCGATCTGCTGGGCGACAGCAAGTGGCAGGATTATCTGCCGCATTGCGATCGCTTCTTCTGGGCCGTGCCCGCGGGGTTCGATCACACGCCCGTCGCCGGCGAGGCCTTTCTGCCGGAGCGTACCGGTCTGATCGTCGCCGATCGCTATGATGCGGCGGTCGTCCGCGAGGCGAAGACCGAAGTGATGAACACCCATGCGCGCAAGAAGTGCACGCTTGCCTTCGCCCGGCGCGCTGCGCGCCGGCTGCTCGCGCTGTCCGATCCGGAAGCCGTGCAGGGCTGGTGAGCCGCGGCGCGGGCCTCGCGCATTGCCCTGTTCCTGCCGCCACCTGACCGTTTTGGCATTTGCGTCCCGCGTCGCACAGGCGCAGGAAGCCCGCGCGGGCGGGAGAATGCCATGGCGGCGACGGTCGGAGAGCGGGAGACGAGCGGAGCGCAACATGCGCGCGGCTGCCTGACTGCGCGCGAGCGGCTCGACATCCTGTTCGATCACGAAACCTGTCGCGAGATCGGCGGCGCCGGCGAGGGCGTGATCACGGCGAGCGGCCTGGTACGCGGCCGGCCGGTCATGGCATTCAGCCAGGATGTGACGGATGCGGCCGGCGTCATGACCCAGGCGCAGGCCACAGCGATCGCCCAATTGGTCGATCAGGCGGTGGCGATTGGCACGCCCATCGTCGGCATCCACGATTCGCCCGGCGCAGCGCTTGACGAGGGGCTGGCGTGCCTCACCGCGCAAGCAATGCTGATGCAGGGCCAGGCGCGGGCGCAGGGCAGGGTGCCACAGCTGTCCCTGCTGTTCGGTCCCACCGTCGGCACCGCTGCCCTGTCGACCGGTCTCGCCGATTTCACCTTCATGCTCGACCGCGCGAGCGCTTTGTACCTGGCGGGGCCGCAGGTGCTGCGTCAGGCGACGGGAGAGATTGCGGGCGTGGACGCGCTCGGCGCGCCGTCCCTTCACGCCGCCGCCACCGGCATGGCCGATGGCGTGTTTCCGGACGAGATCGAGCTGTTGTTCGCAGCCCGCGACCTGCTGAACCTGCTGCCCACCGCCGCCGATCAGCCCGCACCATTGGTGATCACTGCTGACACGTCGGATCGGCTGGAGCCCGGCCTCGATCAGCTCGTGCCGCTCGATCCCGCCGCGCCCTATGACATGCGTGAGCTCGCGCGTGCGCTGGCCGATGAGCGCGCGATCTTCGAGCTTCAGCCCGCTCATGCCGCAAACATGATCTGTGCCCTTGCCCGGATCGACGGGCGCACGGTCGGTATTCTCGGCAGCCAGCCCCTGGTGCTGGGCGGGGTGATCGATCGTGCGGCCGCGCGCAAGGCCACGCGCTTTGCGCGCTTCTGCGACCGCTTCGCCATTCCCATGCTGGTCCTGCTCGATTCACCCGGCCTCCATCCCGGCGCGGCGGAGCAATCACGCGGGATCGTGCGGGATGTGGCGGATCTGCTGGCGGTGCTGGCGCGTGCAACCGTTCCGCGGATCACCCTTGTCACCCGGCGCGCGATCGGGGCTGCCTGGGCGATCTTCGCGCCGCAGCCCGGGGTGCCGTCCGTCTGCTATGCCTGGCCCGGTGCGGAGATTGCCGCCATGGCCGGCGATGCCGCGGCGGCGCTGCTGTTCGAAGCGGGCGATGAACAGAAAAAGCGTGACTATGCCGCCGCTATCGCTGATCCCTCTCACGCCGTGACGGCTGGGTTCGTCGATGCGGTGATCCGTCCTGCCGCAACCCGGCAGACGATCGCCGCAGCGCTGCGCCACGCAGCGCCTGCGCAGGAATTCGGCAGCATGCTGCCAAAGCCTTCTCCAACCGGAGCGGGACATACGAGGGAGAGAGACCGAAATGGCTGATTACGAAACGATCCTGACCGAGAAGAAGGGCGATGTCCTGGTCGTCACGCTGAACCGGCCGGAGCGGCTGAACGCAGCATCGATCCAGCTCGCCGAGGATCTGACGGTCGCGCTATACGATCTGCAGGGCGCGCGCGCGGTGCTGCTGACGGGTGCCGGCCGGGCATTCTGCTCGGGCGCCGATCTCCAGGCGCGCGGCGGCGGCGATACGCGCGTGAAAGGCGGCGATACGAGCCACCGCGCGCTGATGAACTTCTACAATCCGCTCATGTCGCAGATCATGAACCTGCCCGTGCCGGTGGTGACGGCAGTCAACGGTCCGGCGGCCGGCGTCGGCTGCTCCATGGGCCTGTCCGGCGACTTCGTGTTCGCGGGCAAGAGCGCTTATTTCCTCCAGGCGTTCGTCAACATCGGCCTGGTGCCGGATGGCGGCTCCACCTGGCTGCTCGCGAAGGCGATCGGCAAGGCGCGCGCCACGCAGATGATGATGCTGGGTGAGCGGATCGGCGCCGAGCAGGCCGAACAATGGGGCCTGATCTACAAGGCGGTGGATGACGACAAGCTCATGGACGAGGCGCTCGCGCTCGCCACGCGCCTTGCTGCCGGGCCGACCGTTGCTCTGTCGGCGATGCGCAAGAACATCCAGGTCGCGCTGGACGGCACCTTCGATCAGGTGCTGCGCGCCGAAGCCGAGGGCCAGCGGCTGGCCGGCGGATCCGAGGATTCGCGCGAAGGCGGCCTCAGCTTCCTCGAGAAGCGCAAGCCGGCGTTCAAGGGCCGTTGAGCATCCATCCCGTCCCGGTGCGTTGGTACCGGGACGGATCATGGAGGTACGATGACCAAGGTTTCTGGAATGGCGCTTCTGCTGGCCGTTCTCGCGTCCGCCCAGCCTGCTGGCGCCCAGACCCAGGCGCAAATGAATGCGCAGGCAGCCAATGACCTGCGCCGCGCCGATGCCGCGCTGAACGCGCAATGGAAACAGACCTACGCCGGCATGAAGGATCGCGACGCGCAGAATGCCGCGCGGGGCGGCGGCTTCGGCTATGCGGCGGCCACTCTTGCCAGCCAGCGCGCATGGCTGCAGTTCCGTGATCGGCAGTGTGTGATCGAGGGCGGCCAATATGCCGGCGGCTCACTGCAAGGGTTCGCGCGGGGGCAATGCCTCACGCGATTGACCCGGGAGCGGACCAAACAATTGAAGGATCTGATGTGGACGCGGTGACCCGCAACGATTGGAGCCGCGACGAGATCGCGGCGCTGTTCGACCTGCCGTTTGACGAGCTGATGTGGCGGGCGCAGGGCGTGCACCGCGCGCATCATGCGGTGGGCGAGGTGCAGCTCTGCACGTTGCTGTCGATCAAGACCGGCGGCTGCCCAGAGGACTGCGGCTATTGTTCGCAGTCCGCTCATGCCGAAACGGGGGTGAAGGCGACCAAGCTGATGGATGTGCGCGCCGTGCTGCAGCGGGCGGCGGAGGCGCGCGACGCCGGCAGCCAGCGTTTCTGCATGGGCGCGGCGTGGCGCAATCCCAAGGACCGCGACATGGATGCGATCGTTTCCATGATCCAGGGTGTGCGCGCCATGGGCATGGAAACGTGCATGACGCTGGGCATGCTGACGCCCTCGCAGGCGCAGCGGCTCGCCGATGCCGGGCTCGATTACTACAACCACAATATCGATACCTCGCCGGAGCGCTATGGGGAGGTGATCACCACCCGGTCGTTCGGCGAGCGGCTGGAAACGCTGGAGCATGTGCGCGAAGCGGGCATCAACGTGTGCTGCGGCGGGATCGTGGGCATGGGGGAGACGCGGGAGGATCGGGTCGGCTTCGTCCATGCGCTCGCCACCATGCCGCGCCATCCCGAAAGCGTGCCGGTCAACGCGCTGGTGCCGGTGAAGGGCACGGTGCTGGGCGACATGCTGGCCGATACGCCGCTCGCCAAGATCGACGATATCGAGTTCGTCCGCACCGTTGCCGTTGCGCGGATCACCATGCCGCTCAGCATGGTGCGCCTGTCCGCCGGTCGTGAATCGATGGGTGAGGCCACCCAGGCGCTGTGCTTCATGGCCGGGGCCAATTCGATCTTCACCGGCGACAAGCTGCTGACCGCCGGTAATCGCGGCGACAGCGCCGATGCCACGTTGTTCGCCAAGCTCGGCGTCCGGCCCATGGTGGCGGAGGAGCCGATGCGCGCCTGCGAGCCAGCGGCGTAACGCCAGCGGACCGCAAGGTGCGCGGCGGACGGGGACAACGCATGTTCGGCAAGATCCTGATCGCCAATCGCGGCGAGATCGCCTGTCGGATCATCCGCACGGCGCGTCGGATCGGCATCGCGACGGTCGCGGTCTATTCCGATGCCGATGTCCGCGCGCCGCATGTCGCGCTGGCGGACGAAGCGGTGCGGATCGGCCCCGCCGCGGCGAGCGAAAGCTATCTCGACGCCGATCGCATCCTTGCCGCCGCCCGTGCGACAGGCGCGACGGCGATCCACCCGGGCTACGGCTTCCTCTCCGAACGCGCCTCCTTCGCCACGGCATGCGCCGACGCGGGAATCACCTTCATCGGGCCCCCGCCGCAGGCGATCGCCGCCATGGGCGACAAGATCGCCTCCAAGGAGCTTGCCCGCGCCGCCCGCGTCAACGTCGTACCTGGCCATCCCGCTGCGATCGAGAGCGTGGCGGAGGCCGCGGCGGTGGCCGCCGGCATCGGTTATCCGATCATGATGAAGGCGTCGGCCGGCGGCGGCGGCAAGGGGATGCGGCTGGCGCACGACGAGGCCGAGCTTCGCGCTGGCTTTGACGCGACCCGGCGCGAGGCGCTCGCCAGTTTCGGCGATGATCGCGTGCTGATCGAACGGTTCATCGAACACCCGCGCCACATCGAGATTCAGCTGCTCGGCGACCGGCACGGCAACATCGTCTATCTCGGCGAGCGCGAATGCTCGATCCAGCGCCGCCACCAGAAGGTGGTAGAGGAAGCGCCGTCGCCTTTCGTCACCCCGGCGATGCGCCGCGCGATGGGCGAGCAGGCGGTCGCGCTCGCCCGGGCGGTCGGCTATCACAGCGCGGGCACGGTCGAGCTGATCGTGTCGGGCGCCGATCCGAGCGGCGAAAGCTTCTACTTTCTCGAGATGAACACCCGGCTCCAGGTGGAGCATCCCGTCACCGAAGCGGTGACCGGCCTCGATCTGGTGGAGCAGATGATCCGCATCGCCGCAGGTGAGCCGCTTGGCTTTTCGCAGGCGGACGTGCGCCTGAACGGCTGGGCGGTCGAGACGCGCGTTTATGCCGAGGATCCCTATCGCGAGTTCCTCCCCAGCACCGGGCGCCTGGTCCGCTATCGCCCGCCGCCGGCCGCGCGCGCTGCGGGTTCGGCGCATACGGATGGCGCTGCCGTCACCCGCATCGACGGTGGCGTGGCGGAAGGCGGCGAGGTCAGTCGCTTCTACGATCCGATGATCGCCAAGCTGATCACCTGGGCCCCGACGCGCGAGGCGGCGGTCGCGGCGCAGGTCGATGCGCTTGATGCGTTCGTCATCGAAGGCCCCGCCACCAACATCGATTTTCTGTCCGCGCTGATGCAGCATCCGCGTTTTCGCGGCGGCGATCTCAGCACCGGCTTCATCGCGGAGGAATATCCGCGCGGGTTCAGCGGCGCGCCTGCCGACGCTTCCCTGCTGCACGGCCTTGCCGGACTCGCCGCGCTCATGGCGGTGGCGCATGAGCGCACTTCTGCCGAGCAGGACTGGGCCGTGCGGATCGGCGCGCAGGATTTCGATGTCATCCTGTCCGGCCAGTCGGTGACGGTGAACGGCGACACGCTTGCCCTGTCGCACGATTATGCCCCCGGAACGGTGGCATGTCGCCTGCGCCTGGGCGACGAAACGTTGGTGGTGCAGGTGACGCGCACGCGTACCGGATTCCTCCTCCACACGCGCGGCGCGCGCCACGCCGTGCGTGTCCTGCCGCAGCGGATCGCCGGCTATGCGCGTCACCTGATCGCGCCGGCGGCAGCGGATCGGACGCGGGCGATCACCGCGCCCATGCCGGGGCTGCTTGTCCGGCTGGACGTCGCGGCTGGTGACGAGGTCATCGCCGGACAGGCGCTCGTCGTGATTGAGGCAATGAAGATGGAAAATGTGCTTCGCGCCGAGACCGACGGGAAGGTGGCGGCGGTGTGCGTCTCGACGGGCGAGAGCGTCACGGTGGATCAGGTGCTGATCGAGCTCGCCTGATTGTCCACTTGGCCCGCGTCGCCCTCTCCCCGCCCTTGCGACAAATCGCGACACAAAAGCGCTGGACCCTTCCACGCCGCCCAACCATTTCGGCAGGCATGACGCGTTTGCGGGTTTCGCTTCTCCTTTTCGCCGCGCTTGGCGGATGTACCGTCGGTCCCGATTATCGGCCACGCAGCGCCGCCGAGCTGGGCGTGCCGGACAGCTTCTCGGTCACCGCCGCGCCCACGCGCGAGGATCTCACCCGTTGGTGGCGCAGCTTCGACGATCCGGTGCTTGGGCAGCTGGTGGAGCAGGCGGCGGCAAGCAACCTCGACCTGGCGCAGGCCGCCGCGCGGCTGCGGCAGGCGCGCGAGGCGCTGGTGCAGAGCCGCGCCAGCCTGTTGCCCACGGTGAACGGGTCGGCGGGCTACAGCCGGTCTGAAACGCTGCGTGGCGGGCAGACGCTGATCACCCTGCCGGACGGCACGACGCAGAGCATCGGCGGTGGCGGCGGCTCCAATTTCTCGCTCGGGCTGGATGCGCAATATCAGCTCGGCCTGTTCGGCGAGGTGCGCCGCACGGTGGAGGCGAGCCAGGCGCAATATGAGGCGTCCGGCTATGATCAGGCGACGGTGCTCCTGTCGGTCCAGGCCGAAGTCGCGCGCAATTACGTCCTGGCGCGGCTTTATCAGCTGCAACTCGCCAATGCGCGCGACAGCCTGGCGCTGCAGGACGACAATCTGGAGATCGCCGGTTTCCGCGTGCAGGCCGGTCTTGTTTCCAGCCTCGACCAGGAACAGGCGCGGGTGCAGCGGGCGCAGACGGCCGCCTCCGTTCCGCTGATCGAGCAGCAATATAACGCCGCCGTGGCGCGCATCGGCGTGCTCACCGGCGCGGCACCCGGCGCGCTGAAGCCGCTCCTCGCCGCGACCCGGCCGATCCCGCGCGGACCGGAAAGCGCCGGCGTCGGCATCCCCGCCGATGTGCTGCGACAGCGGCCCGACGTGCGCGCGGCCGAACGCAGCCTCGCCGCCGCGACCGCGCAGATCGGCGTCGCCAAGGCGCAGCTCTATCCTGCGCTGGCGATCAGCGGAAACATCAACTCCAGTGCCGGCAATCTCGGCGGCCTGCTGGAAACAGTAACCGGTGGCCTCTTTGCCGGGCTCACGCAGGCGATCTTCAACGGCGGGCGGCTGAGCAGCCAGGTGCGCGGCGCCGAGGCTGCCGCCGATGCGGCGTTCGCCGCCTACAAGCAGACCGTGCTGGTCGCGCTGGAGGATATCGAGAATGCCGTCGAAGCGCTCCGCACGGCGGAGGCGCGCGAGCGTGAGTTCGCCGTGGCGCTGGAGGCGGCGAGCAATTCCGCGATCCTCAGCCGCAGCCAATATCGCACTGGCCTCACCGATTTCACCACGTTGAGCCAGCAGGAGGCGTCGCTGCTCTCCGCCCGCAACAGCGCCGCCCAGGCGCGCGCCGATCATGCCACCGCGCTGATCCAGCTCTACACCGCGCTGGGCGGCGGCTGGGACTCGGGCGCGGCGCCCCAGGCAATCTTACCCCCGAACAACACGCAGGACGGAACCCGCTGATGGCGACCGAGCAACTTGACGATTTCCTCGGGGTGAAGCCGCAGCCGGCATGGCGTCGTTGGGTGAAATGGGGCGGGATCGCGCTTGGCGTGATCCTGCTGGTGCTGCTCGGCCTGCGATTGTTCGGGTCGAGCGCGGCGGTGGGCTATGCCACGGCGCCGGTGCGGCGCGGCGACCTGACGGTCACCGTGTCGGCGACGGGCAAGCTCGCACCGACCAATCAGGTGACGGTCGGCTCGCAGCTTTCGGGCCTGGTCACGCGCGTGGTGGTCGACGTGAACGATCGCGTCACGGCGGGGCAGGCGCTGGCGCTCATCGATCCCGAACAGATCGACGATCAGATCCGCGCCGGCCAGGCGCAGCTGAACGCCAATATCGCCAGCGTGAATCAGGCGCGCGCCACCGTTGCCGAGGCGCAGGCGCAGCTTGCCCGGCTGGAGGAAGTGTATCGCCTGTCGAACGGGCGCGTGCCGTCGCAGACCGAGTTGCAGACCGGCCGCGCCAATGCGCAGCGTGCCGTTGCCGCCCAGCGCGTGGCGGAGGCGAATGTCGCCGCCGCGCGCGCGAACCTCGCGCAGAACCAGACGCAGCGGCAACGCGCCATCATCCGCTCGCCCGTCAACGGCGTGGTGCTCGCGCGTCAAGTCGATCCGGGTCAGACCGTCGCCGCGTCGTTCAACACGCCGACGCTGTTCGTGATCGCCGAGGATCTCAGCAAGATGAAGCTGGAGGTCGCCATCGACGAGGCCGACGTGGGATCGGTGAAGGAAGGGCAGGCGGCAAGCTTTACCGTGGATGCGTTCCCCGGGCGCACCTTCCCAGCGACGATCACCCGCGTCGATCTCGGCTCGAACCTGACCGCCAGCACCGCGACCTCGTCCTCCAGCAGCACCTCGTCGGGAACGTCCACCACCGGTCAGGTCGTGTCCTATGCGGCCGATCTCACCGTGGCGAACCCGACCATGGAATTGCGCCCGGGGATGACCGCGACGGCCGATATCGTCACCAGCGACAAGAAGAACGTGCTGCTGGTGCCCAACGCCGCCTTCCGCTTCAAGCCGACCACGGCCGGGGCGAGCGGCGACGGCGGCATCGCCGGATCGCTCACCTTCCGCCCGCGCCGCGATCGGCCGGAGCGCCAGGCGACGCTTGGCCGCGGGGCGCAGCAGACGGTGTATGTGAAGGGTGCCGATGGGCAGCCACAGGCGGTGCAGGTGACCACCGGCGATACCAACGGCTCGGTGACGGAGGTGCTGTCCGGCGGCCTGAAGCCGGGCATGGAAGTGATCACCGGGCAGCTTTCCGGCAGCGAAGGCGGCAGTGGCCGTGGCAGCGGCAGTGGCAGTGGTAGCGGCCAGCAGCGGCAGCGCGCGGGATGACCGATCCGATCATCTCGATGCGCAACGTCACCAAGGTCTATGGCAGCGGGCCAACCGCGTTTCAGGCACTGAAGGGCGTGGACCTCGACATCGCCGCCGGCGATTTCGTCGCGGTCATGGGCCCTTCGGGCTCGGGCAAGTCCACCACCATGAACATCCTCGGCTGCCTAGACGTGCCCAGCGCCGGCACTTTTCTGTTCCGCGGCCATCATGTGGAGACTTTGGACCGCGATCAGCGGGCATTGCTGCGGCGCCGTTATCTCGGCTTCGTGTTTCAGGGCTTCAACCTCTTGAGCCGCACCAGCGCGCTGGAAAATGTCGAGCTGCCGCTGTTGTACCGCGGCGATGATCGCAAGAGCCGGCGCGATGCCGGCATGGCGGCGCTGGACAAGGTGGGTCTCGCCGATTGGTGGGATCATACGCCCGCCGAGCTTTCCGGCGGCCAGCAGCAACGCGTCGCCATCGCGCGCGCGATCGTCACCCGCCCTGACGTGCTGCTCGCGGACGAACCGACCGGCAATCTCGATTCCGAACGCTCGGTCGAGATCATGGAATTGCTCACCGGGCTGAACCGCGACAGCGGGATCACCGTTTTGATGGTGACGCACGAGCCCGACATGGCGGCGTTCGCCCGCACCGTGGTCCACTTCAAGGACGGGCTGGTCGAGCGGGTCGATGCGAACCACCGGATGGGGGAGGGGGTCGCGTGATGCAGGGGCACCATCGCCCTTTCACCCGACAGGTGGGAGGACACTGAGGTCATGTTCGGCACCACCTTCGTTCTCGCGATCCGCTCGATCCGCCGCCACTTGCTGCGCTCGTTCCTGACGATCCTCGGCATCGTCATCGGCGTTGCCGCCGTGGTCGCCATGGTGACGCTCGGCAAGGCGACCACCAGCGCCGTGCAGCAACAGATCGCCGCGCTGGGCACCAACGTGCTGCAGATCCGCCCCGGCCAGGGCTTCGGCCGTGGCGGCGGTGGGCCGCGCCCGCCCGACTTCGACCCGGAGGACGTGACCGCGATCGCGCAGCAGGTGGCTGGCGTCACCGCCGTCGCCCCGCAGGCGTCGACCACCGCGACGGCCATTTACGAAGGCGCGAACTGGTCCACCACCGTTCAGGGCACCACCAATGCCGTCTTCACCGTCCAGCCCTGGCCACTCGCGCAGGGGCGGTACTGGACGCCGGCGGAGGAGCAGGCGGGCAAGGCGGTGTGCGTCATCGGCAATACGGTGCGCCAGAACCTGTTCCGTGGCGGGGAAGCGATCGGCCACCGCATGCGCATCGGCGCGATCAGCTGCGACGTGATCGGCGTGCTCACCGCGCGCGGTCAGGCCGGATTTGGCGGCGATCAGGATGATACGGTGGTGATGCCGATCAAGGCGGTGCAGCGCCGCTTCACCGGCAGCCGCGACGTGCGGCTGATGCTGGTCGGCGTGGATCAGGCCTATTCGACCAGCGCGGTGCAGGCGTCGATCAGCGATCTGCTGCGCGAACGGCGCAACATCTCCGGCGGCAAGCAGGACGATTTCAACATCTTCGATACCAAGCAGATCAGCGACACGCTGACCGGCACGACGACCCTGCTGACCCGCATCGTCGCGGCGGTGGCCGCGATCAGCCTGGTGGTCGGTGGCATTGGCATCATGAACATCATGCTCGTGTCGGTGACGGAGCGTACGCGTGAGATCGGCATCCGCCTGGCGATCGGCGCCGTGGCGAACGAGGTCTTGATGCAGTTCCTGGTGGAGGCCGTGGTGCTGTCCATGCTGGGCGGGCTGGTCGGCCTGGTGCTGGCGCAGCTCGTCATCGCGGTCGCCACGCCGCTGATGCAGGTACCGTGGACGTTCGATCCCAGCATCAATGTCGTGGCCTTTGCCATCGCCGCGGTCATCGGGGTGGTGTTCGGCTATTTCCCGGCGCGGCGCGCGGCGGGGCTGAACCCGATTGATGCCCTGCGGCACGAGTGACGGACAGGGGCATGGCCACGTGCGCATGTGCCGCTTACATCGGGGCGCATGAGCACGCGCTTTGACAATCTGACCAACCGTCGCGCGATCATCGATCGGCGCGTGATTGCGGAAGCCTTGGCGGCGCTTGATCCGGGCGATCCGGCGCTGCTCCGCCGCGAGGCGACGACGATGCTGAAGGACGCCCTTGAGGCGGGGCGCGCGGAGATTGCCCGGCGGCTGGGCGAACGGCCCTCCCGCGGGCTGGAGGCCGCCAATGCGCAGGCTTTTCTGGTCGATCAGTTGCTCAAGCTGCTGTTCGATCTTGTCACGCAGCGGCTCTACCCGCTCAGCAATCCGACGGCGGCGGAGCGGCTGACGCTGGTGGCGGTCGGCGGCTATGGGCGCGGCGAGATGGCGCCCTTTTCGGATGTCGACATCGGCTTTCTGACCCCCTGGAAGCAGACGCCCTGGGCCGAGCAGGTCATTGAATCGATCCTCTATGCGCTATGGGATCTGGGCCTGAAGGTCGGCCATTCCTCCCGCTCGCTCGATGAGATGGTGCGCCAGGCCAAGGGTGACGTCACGATCCGCACCGCGCTGCTCGAAGGGCGGTTCGTCTGCGGTGACGAAGCCTTGTACGAGGAATCGCAGGCGCGCTTCCGCAACGAGGTGACGCGCGGCACCGAGCGTCAGTTCATTGCCGACAAGCTGGCGGAGCGGAATGCGCGCCACGTGAAGATGGGCGATAGCCGCTACGTCGTCGAACCCAATGTGAAGGAAGGAAAGGGCGGCCTGCGCGATATTCACGCGCTCTTCTGGATCGGCAAATATGTCTATGACGTCGATCGCGCCGCGCAGCTGGTGGACAAGGGGCTGTTCACGCCGGCCGAATACCGGCTGTTCCACCGGGCGGACAATTTCCTCTGGGCGGTGCGCTGCCACCTGCATCTCGTGGCGGGCCGCGCGGAGGACCGGCTGACCTTCGACATGCAGCGCGAGATTGCGGAGCGGATGCGCTACGCCGACCGGCCCGGCAAGGCCGCGGTTGAGCGGTTCATGCAATTCTACTTCCTTCAGGTGAAAACGGTCGGCGCGCTGACGGGCGTGTTCCTGGCGCACGTCGATGATCTGTTTGCCGCGCGCGGCCGCCGCTTCGGCCTGCCCCGCCTGCGCCGCCGCCCGGGCAAGCTTCACGGTTTCGTGCTGGATCGCGGTCGCCTCGCCCTGCCGCACGACGGCTTTTTCGCCGAGAATCCGACCCGCCTGATCGAGATCTTCCAGCTGGCGGATCTGCATGGGGTGGAGATCCATCCGCTCGCCATGCGCGCCGCCACGCGCGATGCGAAGCTGGTGGATGAGGTGCGCACCGATCCGCGCGCCAATGCGCTGTTCCTGGATCTGCTGACGTCGCGCCACGATCCCGAAACGGTGCTGCGGTGGATGAACGAGGCCGGCGTGTTCGGCCGCTTCGTGCCCGATTTCGGGCGCGTCGTCGCGCAGATGCAGTTCGACATGTATCACCATTATACGGTGGACGAGCACACGATCCGCGCGATCGGCCTGCTCGCGCGGATCGAGCGCGGGGACTTTGTCGTCGAACATCCGCTGGCATCGGAAATCCTGCCGCAGATCGTGTCACGCCGCGTACTGTATGTCGCGGTGCTGCTGCACGACATTGCCAAGGGGCGGGGCGGCGATCACTCGATCCTGGGCGCGGCGGTGGCGGAGCGGCTCTGCCCGCGTTTCGGCCTCACGCGCGCCGAGACGGAGACGGTGGCGTGGCTGGTCCGCTATCACCTGCTAATGTCGGCCACCGCCTTCAAGCGCGATCTGTCGGATTTCAAGACGATCCTCGACTTCACCGACGTCGTGCAATCGGCGGAGCGGCTGCGGCTGCTGCTGGTGCTCACCATCGTCGACATCCGCGCCGTCGGGCCGGGCACCTGGAACAGCTGGAAGCGCCAGCTGCTCGGAGACCTCTATGAATCCGCCGAGGAGGTGCTCCGCCTCGGGCACAAGCAGCGCGGGCGGGAGGAGCGGATCGCCGCCAAGCAGGCCGCGCTTGCCGACAGCCTGGGGTGGGACGCGGCCACCATGTCCGCCTATGTCCGCCGCTTCCCGGAGGCATATTGGATCGCGGAGCCCGATGATGTGCTCGCCCATAACGCGCGTTTCGTCGCGGGGGTGGGGCAGGCGCAGCTCGCGATCGATGCGCAGGTCTATGCTCAGCGCGGCGCGACGCTCGTCACCGTTTATGCCGCCGACCATCCCGGCATCTTCTATCGCATCGCCGGCGCGATCCACGTCGCGGGGGGCAACATCATCGACGCGCGCATCCACACCACGCGCGATGGCATGGCGGTGGACAATTTCCTCGTCCAGGATCCCTTCGGCCGGCCGTTTGACGAACCCGAACAGCTAGACCGGCTGCAGACCGCGATCGAGGATGCCCTGGCGAACCGCGGCAAACTGGTCGAGCGGCTAAAGGCGAAGCCGCTGCCGCGGGTGCGCGCCGATGCCTTTCGCATCGAGCCCAATGTGCTGATCGACAACAAGGCCTCCAACCGCTTCACGGTGGTGGAGGTGAATGCGCGCGATCGCCCGGCGCTCCTGAATCAGCTCGCCCATGCGCTGTTCCAGTCCAAGGTGACGATCCATTCCGCCCATGTCTCCACTTATGGTGAGCGGGCGGTGGACACCTTCTACCTCACCGACCTCACCGGCGACAAAATCGCCGGCGGCCCGCGGCTGAAGACGCTGGAGAAGCGGCTGCTCGATGCTGCGGCGGGGCGCATGGTGGAGCTTGCGGCCTGACGATCGCCCGACCACGATCGTCATCCCGGGCTTGAACGAGACTCCGGATCACGTCCGGAGTGACGATGAAGGAGAGCGACATGCCGGTACTCGGAATGGGCGGGCTGTTTTTCCGCGCGCAGGATCCCGACGCGCTCAGCGCCTGGTATCGCGATCATCTCGGCGTCGGTGCCGGATGCAGTTCTGCCGGTGAGGGCGAGGCCAGCGAATGGTTCTGGCAGGTGCAGGGTGGCCCGATGGTATTCGCGCCGTTCAAGGCGACTACGGACTATTTCCCGCGCGACAAGGCGTTCATGATCAACCTTCGGGTGAGCGGCCTTGCAGACCTGATCCGCGATCTATCCGCCGCCGGCATCGCCGTTGAGACCCGCGCGGAGTGGGATACACCGGAAACCGGCTGCTTCGCCCGCATCCACGATCCCGAGGGCAACGCGGTCGAATTGTGGGAACCGCCAGCCGCCTGATCCGCCCGCCTGATCCTTGGCCCGCATCGGCCGTCCCTGAAACGCAAAATACCCCGGCTTCAGCCTGACTGAAGCCGGGGCAAGGATGCGGCATGGGAGGCGGATTGCTCCGCCACCCCCTTTGATCAGAGACGATCAGAAGCGCTTGCGCAGCGTCACGCCATAGGTGCGCGGCTCCGCCAGGAAGGCGGAAAACAGCTGGTTCGCCGGCGTGGTGCCCAGACGGATCGTCTGGCCCAGGCTGCCCGCGCCCTGGAACGGCGCGTTGAACGCGACCTGCTGATAATCCTCGTTGAGGAGGTTCTGCGCCCAAGCCTCGATCGACCAGTTCTGGTCGGGCCCGCGCACGCCGATACGCGCGTTCATCAGGAAGAAGCCGTCCTGCTCCTTCTCGTAGAACAGGTCCGAACCGGTGTTATAGTCGCTGGTCATGCGGCCATCGACGTAGAACAGGCCGGTCAGGCCCGTGCTGCCGAGGTCCGGCGTCCAGCTGACCGAGCCCGTCACCACGTTGCGCGGTGCGTTCGACATCTGGCTGCCGGCGAGCAGGAACAGCGCCGGGTCAAGCGCTTCGCCCGAGGCCGAGCCCACCAGGTTGCGGCGGAACTTGGTGTCGGCCAGCGTGTAGCCCAGGTTCACGGAGAAGTTGCGCGCCGGGTACAGGCCCAGTTCCACTTCGACACCCTGGCTGCGCACGCCGGGCTTTACGTCCGCCGAGCAGGCGCCGGTCGCGGCCGAGCCGTCCTGGTCCGCACCGTTCAGGCTTTCCGAGCACGACCCGATGTTCTGCACGACATAATTGGTGCCGTTGAACGTGTTGAGCTGGAAGTTCTCGAAGTCCGAACGGAACACGGTGACGTTCGCGGTGAACTGGCGCGTCGAATATTTCACGCCCGCTTCGTAGCTGTCGACCTTCTCCGGATCGAAGCGCAGGTTGGTCACGTCGCTCGAGGAGCGCGGGAACAGCGCCGAGCCGAGATCCGACCGGTCGAGGTTGTAGCCACCGGCCTTGTAGCCGCGCGAATAGCTTGCGTAGAGCATCAGGTCGCGCGTCGGCTTCCACGAGATCACGCCCGTGCCGGTGAACTCGTCCTCGCTGAAGTCGTCCTGCAGGTCGAGGCCGTTGAGCGCCACGGACGAGTTGCCGGTGCAGCCCAGAGTGATGATGCCGCCGGCAAGCGACGCCAGCGCCGGGTTGGCGAGAAGCCCGCCAAGGCCGCCCTGCGCCGTGCCCGCCTGAAGCGCCGGGCAGACGGTGTTGGTGTTCTCGAAGTTGGCGCGGAACGCCTTCGCTTCATGCGTCCAGCGCAGACCGGCGGTGATCGACAGCGTATCGGTCAGCTTGAAGATGTTGTGCGTGAAGAACGCGTAATTCTCGCTGTCCTGATAATAACGCGCATTGTTGTCGCCCAGGTTGTTGAGCGTCGACAGGCGCTGCAGGTTGCCGATGATCAGCGGGGCTGCCGCGCCGAGCGCGCCGGTCAGCGCCGCCGTACCCGTCGGGGTGAGACAGCCCGGCTGCGTCGGATCGCGCAGCGCCGCGGCCGGGTTGATCGTCGCGACGATGCGGCACGAGGCGAACGCGCCGTACTGCGAGCCGAACTGGAGGTTGTCGCCAACCACCAGGTCCTCGTTCGAATAATAGCCGCCGACGAGCCAGTCGAGGCGATCGTCGAACAGCGAGCCCTGCAGGCGCAGTTCCTGGGTGAAGGTGTGGAACTGACGGAACGCGCGGCCATCGTCGGCGCGATAGCCGATGTCGACATTGCCATAGTCGATGTCGGAAGCGTTGCCGGCGTTATATTCGCGATAGGCGGTGATCGACGTCAGCGAGGCATTGCCGAAGTTATAGTCGATCTGCATCGACCCGCCGTAATCCTTGGTCACGTTCGAATAGGCGCGGCCCGGCGAATTGGCGATCTGGCGGTTGTACGGGTCACCCGCGCTCGGGAAGATGCCGCCCATGCTGCGCAGCACGTCGACGATGCGGTTGCCGTTCGGGTTGATGGTGAAGTCACCCGGCTGGCCCGGCGTCGGATCCAGCTTCTCGCGCAGGTCGACATATACCGCGCCGCAGCACTTTTCGTCGCGCCAGGTGTAATCGCCCAGCAGGCGGATCGTCAGGTCGCTGGTCGGTTCGAACAGCAGCTGGCCGCGCACGAACCAGCGGTTGCGATCGTTATAGTCGGTGTCGTTGACGACATCGTTCAGGAAGCCGTCGCGCTTGTTGAACACGCCATCGAGGCGGAACGACAGCACGTCCTGCACGATCGGGCCGGTGACGGCGCCGGCCAGGCGGATGTTGTCGTAATTGCCGTAGGTGCCCTCGAGATAGCCGCCAAACTCGTCATCCGGCTGCTTGGTGTAGATGTTGATCGCACCTGCCGATGCGTTGCGCCCGGAGAGCGTGCCCTGCGGCCCGCGCAGCACCTCGATCCGGTCCACTTCGCCGATGTCGTTCAGGCCCGAACCGGTGCGGCTGCGATACACGCCGTCGATGAACACCGCGACCGAGCTTTCGAGGCCGGGGTTGTCGCCCACGGTGCCGATGCCGCGAACGCGGGCGGTGGCGTTGGCTTCGCTGCCGGTGGAGGACACCTGGAGCGAAGGGGCAAGCTGCGCCACGCCGCGAATGTCATTCGCGCCCGAGTTCAGGAGAGCGGCCTGGCTGACGGCGGAAACGGCGATCGGCACGTCGGCAAGGCGCTCGGCGCGGCGGGTGGCGGTGACGACGATGTCGCCTGCGCCCATTTCAGTGGCACCGAGATCGGTATCGCTGGCGGGAGCAGCCTGGGGCTGATCGACCGAGCCGGCGGCGGTGGGATCCTGGCTCGGCTGTTCCTGCGCAAGGGCGGGAAGGGCGGCAAACAGGACGGCGGTGGATAGAAGCGAGGCTACGCGACGCATCGGGCTCTCCGGTTATTTTTTTGGTTCGATGGGAGCGGTGCCTTTAATCCCGCCGCTGCAGGTGCAAACTTTTTTTTGCTGCGCCGCAAAGCTTTTCGATCCCGCTGTCGCGTGGATGCCACGATTGGTCCGCGGCGGCCCTGTCCAAACTGTCAGTTGACGCTACGTCAGACATGAAAAAGGCCGCGACCTTCGATGAAGGCGCGGCCGTTTCGCCGGCGAACCGAAAAAAATTTACTTCGGCGCGAGAACCATCAGCATCTGGCGGCCTTCCATGCGCGGATAGGCTTCCACCTTGGCCACCTCGGCGACCTGCTCGGCCACCCGCTGGAGCACCGCCATGCCAAGCTGGCCGTGGCTCAGTTCGCGTCCGCGGAAGCGCATGGTCACCTTCACCTTGTCGCCATCGCCGATGAACTCCTCCACCTTCTTCATCTTGGTGTCGTAGTCGTGATCGTCGATGTTCGGACGCATCTTGATCTCCTTGATCTCCTGCGTCTTCTGGCTCTTGCGGGCGAGGTTCGCCTTCTTTTGCGCCTCGTACTTATACTTGCCGACGTCCAGGAACTTGGCCACGGGCGGATCGGCATTGGGCGACACCTCGACCAGATCGAGCCCGACTTCCTTGGCCTGCTCGATTGCCTGACGGGTGTACATCACGCCGAGATTCTCGCCCTCGTGATCAATCACGCGGACCTTGGGGCTCTGGATCCATTCGTTGAATCGCGGGCCGTTCATCGGCGGCGCCTGCATTGGCCGGCGCATCATGGGCGGACGGATGGTCAATTCTCCTGTTGCTTCAAACTGCCAACATATAATGCGTCCTGCCACGGTTCGAAAGACTTCAATCGGCCACGCCGGCCTAAAGTCGACGCCAGTGCCATTCAGCGACCGCTTCCGGCGCGCAGCAAGGGGAGAGCTGAGTCCCTGAGCGGGGCTGGGCGGCGGTCCGAGTGGCGCGCCGAGTGGCGGGAGGGCGGCGAGCCGGGCGGCCCGTCGGACGGCCGGCGCATGGTGGCCGGTGACACGGGCTTGGCCGCGCTCTAGGCAACGCGCCGATGATTGCCCGCACCCTCGATCGCCAGCGCCTGCTTGTCCTTGTGATCGTGGCGATTCTGGCGCGTGCGGTCACGTTCGCGAACCCGGTCGTCCATGTCGACGAGGATTTCTACTTCACCGTTGCGCGCGTCATGTGGAACGGTGCCATGCCCTATGTGGATGCCTGGGATCGCAAGCCCTTCGGGCTCTTCCTGATCTACCTGCTGCCGGCCGCGCTGCCGTTCAGCTGGGGGATCCTCGCCTATCAGGCGATGGCGCTCGTGGCGGTCGCGATCACCGCCTGGCTGATCGCGCGGCTGGCGGTGCTGGGCGGCTGGTCACGCGGGGCGACGCTCAGCGGCCTAGCCTATATCCTGTGGCTCAATCTCGCGAGCGGGCAGGGCGGGCAGTCCCCGGTCTTCTACAATCCCCTGATGGCGGGCGCGGCGCTTCTGATCGTCACCAACCGCGCGCGCGCGGGCTGGCGCGATGCGGCGGCGCTGCTGCTCGTGGGTCTGGCGATGCAGGTGAAATATTCCGCGCTGTTCGAGGGGGTGTTCTTCGGCATCTGGATCATGCTGCGGGATTGGCGGGCGGGCGATTCGCTCGGCCGGATCGCTGCCCGTGCCGCTTTGCTGGCGGGGCTCGCGCTTCTGCCCACGGTCGCCGTCGCCGCTTATTATGCCGCGATAGGCCAGATCGATGCCTTCACCTTTGCGAACTTCGTATCAATCACCGAACGGCGCACCGATCCGCCGCTCGAACGGCTGGGCAATTTTGCCAAGATCGCGCTGCTGCTCGCCCCGCTGATCGCGATGGCGGTGGATTCGGTGCGTCAGGCACCGGCCGCCGAGGCACACACGGAGCGCCGCTTCCTCCTGTGGTGGCTGGGAATCGCAATCGCCGGCATCGTCGGGTTCGGCGGCTGGTTCGATCATTATGCGCTGCCCGCGTTCGTGCCGGGCGCGGTCTGCGCGGCGGGGTTCCTTGGCGAACGCCGGCGCGGGCGGATGGTCGCGATCGGGCTGGCGGCGCTGATCGGCACGGTCACGATCGTCGCCGATCGCCTCGGCCGCGGTGGGCCGGACGAGTTCCGCGCCCTCACCCGGGCGATCGGCAGCGGGCCTGGCTGCCTCTGGGTCTATTCCGGCACGCCGAAGATCTACGCCGCCGTCCATCGCTGCCGCGTCACCCCCTATCTCTTCCCCAGCCATCTCTATCGCACGCGCGAGCAGGGAGCGATCGGGGTCGATCAGAAGGCGGAGGTGCGGCGCATCCTGGCGGCGGCGCCGGCGGTGGTGGTGATGCGTCCGCTGTCGATCGGCGAGCGGCCCGAAGTGCGCGCGATGGTTACCGCGATCATGGCGCGCGACTATGTCGTCGCGGCGCGCGAGCGGCTGGGGCGCGAAACGCTGACGATCTATCGCCATCGCTGAAACGAACTGGCCGGATGTCGCCGGAACCAGGCCGATCTAGGCCGCCTTGCGCTGCTTCAGGGCCAGGGCGGCTTCGTAATAGGCCATCAGATCAACGGTATGATCGCGATCGGTGCGCACCCGGCCGGCCGCCGCAACCGCCGCGGCGCGCAGCTGGGCAGGGTCGCGCGCGCGCAGCCGGGCGATCGCGTCGGCGCAGGAAAGCGCATCGCGCGGCCGGTATAGCTCGGCGCACCGCGGATCGGCCACTTCGGCGCACCCGCCCGAATCGGGCACGATCAGCGGCAGCCCGGACGCCATCGCTTCGGATGCCACCAGCCCGAACGGCTCCGCCTCCGATCCATGGATAAGCGCATCGCAACTCGCCATGATCCTCGCCAGTCGCGCGCGATCATAGATCGGCTTGAACAGCCGGATGTGCGGGCTGCCGGCGATCCGACGCTTCATGCGATCGGTGTCCACGCCCTGGCCGAGCAGGATCAGCCCCACCGGCAGCGTCGCGCCGGCGCGCTCGGCCGCATCGATCACCATCGGCCAGCGCTTTTCCGGGTGATGCCGCCCCAGGCCGAGCAGCAGCAGCCCGTCCTCGCCCAGCCCGCATTGCCGCAACAGGGCGCGGCGCACATGCCCATCCCGCAGCGCCGGCGAGAAATGCCCGCGCTCGATGCCCAGCGGCATGGCCGCGTCGATCCTCAGCCCACGCGCGCGCAGCCGCTTGGCGAGCGCCGGCCCGTTGGTGACCACGCAATCATATTTGTCCAGGAAGCGGGCCATGTAGCGGGTGTACCAGCCGAACGCCCGCTCGATGCGCTCATGGCGCGCCACGCCTTCGAACCAGCGCTGGGCATAAGCGGCCATGTTGTCATTGTGCATGAAGAAGGACTTCAGCGCACGGCCCTGCCACTCCCCCACGAACCACGCCGGTCGCCAGGGTGACGAACATTCCACCACATCGGGATCATAATGGTCCAGGAGGGCCGTCACCGCCTCGCGATCCCAGAACAGGCCGTAATTGCTGTCGAACGGCAGCTTCGGCGATCGGACGAAGTGGATGCGGCCGCCACCCGGCCGATCCTCGATCCGCTCTTCCACGCCGGGCGCAAGCAGGATCAGCTCATGCCCCAGATCGTTCATGATCCCGATCTTCCGATCGATGTACGTCCTGACCCCGCCGCCCGTCGGCGAATAGAATTCGTTGACGTCGACGACGCGCATGTCAGTCGCCCACAGGGCCGAAACTGGGGATCAGGCCGCGCAGATACTGGATCTGGATGGTCACTCTCCCCACCCCGCGCGGGATGTTCACGATCGATTGCGACAGCTTCGGGCGCGATCGGCCGATGCGCTGGTTGGACGCGATGCCGGCGCCGTCCGTCCACACGTTGAACTTGTTCTTGTTGTCGCGATCATGCGTAACGAACAACGCGTACCGCCCTGGCGCCGGGGCCCTGATGCACATGGTGATTGCGCCGTTGGCGGGAGTAGGCGCCAGGACGCGGTGGAAGAACCGGCCTTGGGCGGTCAGGTCGCGATCATCCTTCAGGAAGTCCTCTTCCCTCGCCGGGAACAGCTCCAGCTTCAGGTTGCCGGTGCGGTCCTTCAGGCCCGTGATCGACACCTCGAGGGCGGGCTGATCGCGCTGGACGCACGCCGCCGCGTCGCTCCCGATCACGCGTGCAGCCGCCGCCGGGGTCGTTGGCCCCAGCAGCAGCAGCAGCGGCAGCAGGGCAGCCTTCAGCGTTGCCAAAGCCGTAACCCGGTCCATCCCGCGCCGATCGCAAATGCCAGCATCAGGCAGACGTGCACGACCAGCGTCAGCGCGGCAACAAAGGCGATCATCTCGCTCAGCGCCTCGCCCTGACCGATCAGGAGGATCGCGAAACTGGCGAACAGCAGGTCCTTGTTGGGCACCAGCGGCAAGCGCGACACGAGCAACCGCGCGGCCGACAGGAACAGCCACATCCACAGGGACACGTCCGGCATGGCGTAATGCCAGGCGAGCGCCAGCAGGAGCGAACTCGCCGCGATGCGCGCGCAATGGATCCAGAACACCTGCCAGAGCTGGCGCCGGGGCAGCGAGAAGACCCGCTTGGAAAACAGGATCAGCAGCAGGCTGACGGCCAGGGTGATCACCGCGGACCCGGCGACAGCGTTCAGGACGCTCGGCGGCATCAGTTGATAGCCGACGGGCAGCGCCAGCGCGCACAGCAGAATGGTCGCGCCATTGCCGGCGATCGCCGACAGCAGCGACACATCCTTCACCGCACCGAACGGCGCGGCCACCAGGTTCGCGCGCGCGCGCGCCCATGCGTAGAAATAGGCCTCGCCCGAATAGCCCAGCACC